>NZ_CALJXO010000048.1:0-5206 GCF_937988555.1 uncultured Boseongicola sp.
TGCGGTCTTTATTGGTGGCGCGTCGATGTCCGGTGGGGTTGGTAAAATTGTTGGCGCAGTTGTAGGTGCCTTCATCATGGGTGTCATGAACAATGGCATGTCGATCATGGGTATCGGCATTGATTACCAGCAGGTCATCAAGGGGCTCGTGCTGCTCGCCGCTGTGATCTTCGACGTTTACAACAAACAGAAACAGAGCTGATGTCATGACATTCAAACCCGCAATCTGGCCGCGCAAACTACGCTCCCAGGAATGGTTCGGCGGAGACAGCCGTGACCACATCTACCACCGCAGCTGGATGAAAAATCAGGGACTGCCCGCTGATCTGTTTGACGGGCGCCCGGTGATCGGCATCTGCAACACATGGTCGCAACTCACTCCGTGCAACGCGCATCTGCGCGACCTGGCCGAGCGGGTGAAACACGGCATCTACGAAGCTGGCGGACTGCCGTTGGAATTCCCCGTGTTTTCCACTGGTGAAAGCGCATTGCGTCCCACGGCTATGATGTATCGCAACCTTGCGGCGATGGATGTCGAAGAAGCCATTCGTGCCAATCCGTTGGATGGCGTCGCGTTGCTGGTCGGCTGCGACAAGACCACGCCCGCGCTTTTGATGGGGGCGGCCTCGGTCGACCTCCCCGCGATCATGGTCTCCGGCGGTCCGATGCTGAACGGCTGGTTTCGAGGCGAACGCGTCGGGTCGGGCACCGCGCTTTGGCAGATGTCCGAAGATATCAAAGCGGGCAAGATGTCCCGCGAGGACTTTCTTGAGGCTGAACAATCGATGAGCCGCAGCCCCGGATCCTGCAACACCATGGGTACGGCAAGCTCGATGGCTAGCATGGTCGAGGCACTGGGTATGACTCTGTCTGGCAACGCCGCCATCCCCGCCGTCGACAGTCGCCGCCGGGTCATGGGGCATGTGTCAGGACGGCGCATCGTAGAGATGGTCAAGGACGATTTGAAACCTTCCGACGTTTTGACCCGCGACGCCTTTGAAAACGCGATCCGCACCAATGGTGCGATTGGTGGCTCGACCAACGCAGTAATCCACCTGATGGCTATTGCAGGCCGTGTTGGTATCGATCTGACGCTTGACGACTGGGATCGGCTGGGACGCGACGTGCCGACCATCGTGAATCTGATGCCGTCGGGAAAATACCTGATGGAAGAGTTTTTTTATGCCGGTGGTCTGCCAGTGGTAATCAAACGCCTAGGTGAAGCTGGTTTGTTGCATCGCGATACACTGACAGTATCTGGCGAAACCGCGTGGCATCAGGTCAAAGACGCGACCAATTTTAACGAAGACGTGATCCTGCCCGCTGATGCGCCCCTTGCAGAGCAGGGCGGCATTGCTGTCTTGCGCGGCAATCTGGCGCCCAATGGTGCCGTGCTCAAACCCTCTGCCGCCAGCCCGCATCTGCTGACCCATCGCGGTCGGGCGGTCGTGTTCGAGAATATCGACGACTACAAAGCCCGGATTGATGACGACGATCTGGATATTGACGAAACCTGCGTCATGGTGCTGAAAATGTGCGGGCCGCGCGGCTATCCGGGTATGTCCGAGGTGGGCAATATGGGTCTGCCGCCAAAGGTGCTCAAGAAAGGCATCACTGATATGGTCCGCATTTCTGACGCGCGGATGTCGGGCACCGCCTATGGCACGGTGATCCTCCATACCAGCCCCGAAGCTGCCGCCGGTGGGCCTTTGGCCATCGTACGGAATGGCGACATGATCGAGTTGGATATGCCGGGCCGCCGCATACATCTGGACGTTTCTGAGGTCGAGATCGCACGACGTTTGGCGGAATGGGAAAACCCTGTCGCGCCGCCCGCCAGCGGTTATGCCCGTCTGTTTCATGACCACGTACAGGGGGCGGACACCGGCGCCGACTTCGATTTTCTCGTTGGTTGCCGTGGCAACGCAGTGCCAAGGGATTCGCATTAGATGGCCAAACACACACTTGAAATCGCTATCGTCGGCGTAGGGAAAATCGCCCGCGATCAGCATATTCCCGCGATCTCAGGCACCCCCGCATTCACGTTGAAAGCAACGGCAAGCCGCAATGCGCAGGTGGGCGGGGTCGATGGCTACGGCGATCTGGATACGCTGCTGAATGCGCATCCTGAAATCACTTGTATCTCTCTGTGTACACCGCCGCAGGTGCGATATGCCGACGCGCGCCGGGCCTTGTTGGCGGGCCGACATGTGATGCTGGAAAAACCGCCTGGTGCGACGCTCAGCGAAGTGCATGACCTGATCTCCTTGGCTGAGGCGCGGGGTGTGACGCTGTTTGCGACCTGGCATTCAAGGCACGCGGCGAGCGTTACGGCGGCGCGAGACTGGCTGCAAGGCAAGGACATCACAGGGGTCGAAGTAATCTGGAAGGAAGACGTACGTCGTTGGCACCCCGGTCAGGAGTGGATCTGGCAGGCCGGCGGTCTGGGTGTGTTCGATCCGGGCATCAACGCCCTGTCGGTCCTCAGCGCGATCTATCCCCGAGCTTTGCATCTGTCGGCTGCTGAGTTGTATTTCCCGGAAAACCGCGACACGCCAATTGCCGCCGATCTGACGTTCAATGATCCCGGAGGTGCGAACGTTTCAGCGGTCTTCGACTGGCGACAGACCGGACCGCAGACCTGGGATGTGAAAATCGAAACCTCGGACGGGACTGCAATCCTCCGCGATGGTGGGGCCCGGCTGGTTGTTGACGGCACTGAAATCAGTGCGGGGTCGGACCACGAGTACCGTGCGCTTTATGCCCAGTTTAGCGAACTGGTGGCCACAGGCGCATCTGACGTTGATCTGACCCCGATGTTTCATGTGGCCGACGCTTTCACATTGGGGCGCAGGCGGGCCGTCGCGCCCTTTGACTGGTAAGATTCCACTCGACGGGGCGTTGTCACAGTAACTCAACAATCGGCAGATTTCGTCTTTTTGATGGGACTTGAAGTCTCGTAAGGGCATTGTCAGAAGAAGCTGACTTGAACGGGGCAGGGCGGTTTCGTAGCGTTCCGGGATGACAAAACGCTCCCCTTTTGGCTACTTCAAGACCTCTCCTGAAATCATTCGCCTGGCGGTGATGATGTATGCCCGATTTCCGCTTTCGCTTCGAAATGTCGAAGATTTTCTCCATGAGCGCGGCATCGACGTGAGCCATGAAACGGTACGTTTCTGGTGGAATGGATTTGGCCCAATGTTCGCCGCAGAAATCCGTAAGAACCGGATCAATCGGATGCGCGCTCATTCGAATTGGCAATGGCATCTGGACGAAGTTTTTGTGAAGATCAACGGTGAAACGCACTACCTGTGGCGGGCCGCCGCTCTCTCCGAGTGGCGTCAACTCGGTGCGGCATAAAAAGGGCAGCTTCATTGTCCTTGCAGAGACTGGTTCGCATTGGTCTGACAGCACCCTTTATATGATCCACCGCGAAAGGGTCACCGCCCGTCAGCTGATCACTGAGCGCGCTGCTCCACCGATCTGAGGTGGAGTGCGATCTTTAGTGCAAAGAACCCACAGCCGACGGTCAACCCAGCCTGAGATGCCGCAGGTCTAGCGGGACGGACCCAGCGCATTGCGGAGGGTTGCCAGCAGGGAGGTTGGGCGGAATGCGGACGTTCGTGGCGCTTTGCTTGAAGGGCAGCTCTGCGGGAAAAGCCGGCCTGATGCATTTGCAGCGAACATTGCTACGACACACCGGTCGAAACAGCGACCGAGTTGCGGCAGTGCAGCACAATTCCCCCAAACCGGCCGTTCGCTGCACCCGTGTCCAATGTCTCAGATGCGGGACAAAGCCATCCTTCGCTGCACAGCGGCACTTCAAGGCTGGAGGGACTTCGGCTCTGCGGAAAATACCGAAAAATGCATGCAACCGTGCTTGCGCCCGAATTAGGTTGCAGAACTTAATCACCGAAGTCACACATGCTTTAAACGGGGGAAGAGTATGGCTAAAGAAAAGATAGGCTTTGTAGGCGTTGGGCTAATGGGCCACGGCATGGCGAAAAATATTTTGGTAGCGGGTTATCCGGTTACCGTCATCGCCCATAGCAACCGCATACCGGTCGAGGACTTGGTCGCCCAAGGCGCAACAGAGGCCGCTTCACTCGAGGAACTGGCTGGCAACTCTACGATCATCCATATTTGTGCCCCTGGCTCCCCGCAGGTGGAAGCGATTGTTGACGCACTTATGCCAGCTATGCGCCCCGGCACTGTGATTGTTGATTGCTCGACCTCAGACCCAAACTCAACTGCCGCCCTTGCTGCAAAACTCGAAGAGGGTGGTTTCCACATGGCAGACGCACCGCTGGGAGGCACTCCTATTCAGGCAGAAGCAGGGGAGCTTGCGGCCATGATTGGAGCGTCTGACGCCGTCTTCGAGAGACTCAAGCCAGTAGTCGCTACATGGGCAGGTTCGATCGTCCACATCGGGCCAAGCGGCGCCGGACATAAGATGAAGCTTCTGAACAATTTCCTCTCCTTGGGATATGCGGCTCTTTATTCTGAGGCGCTAGCCCTGTCGGAAAAAGTTGGCATTTCCACCTTGCAGTTTGACTCCGTTATTCGCGGCAGCCGTATGGATTGCGGCTTCTACCAAACCTTCATGGGATACGCAGTTGAGGGCGATCGCGAGGCCCACAAATTTACTTTGACCAACGCGCTGAAAGACATGTGCTATCTTGAATCCATGGCTGGGGCCGTGGCCTTGGCAAACCCGATTGGGAACGCGGTGAAAAATAGCTTTGCTCTAGCTCATGCAGCAGGAGGCAATGGGCCTGAGGACTACGTCCCGCATCTCACAGACTATGTTGCGAAACGAAATGGTGTAGAGAAAGCTTAGGTCCCAAAAGCGTCTCGACGGAGGTATTCGAGCCCTTTGAGGTTCTGAAATTCGAGAAATGTCACTCGTTTAGGCACAGTTATATGAGGGTTAGACAAACAAAAACCCAGCCGATGATAGGCCAAGGGGTGTTTCAAATTCGCCTAAGTAACGGCATGCTTCACTTCATCCTTCGCGCTCTAATTTTTTACGCGCCAATTTCCGCGCACGGCGGATTGCTTCAGCAGAGGTGGTCCTGGTTCTTCGACCACTTTGCAGCCCTGTTAAGGTGGATCAGGGTTTCTTGTCAGGCTGCCATTCTCATTGGTTCTTTTTGGCTCGCATAGGCTTCGTCGGGGGTCAAGATGCCGTGGGTCGAGTGCGGTC
>NZ_CALJXO010000049.1:0-6940 GCF_937988555.1 uncultured Boseongicola sp.
TCGAAATGAATGCTGAAAGCTTCCGTCAGCGTGCCGCCGCCTCCAACAAGAGGGCCCAGGCCGAAGCGCCAGCGACAACCAACAGCGACAACCAAAACAAAGGAGAAACCTAACCCGAAACACCGAATGACACGCCAACCCCAGCGGCCTCAAACCCGGCCATGGTGGTTGTCGCTCCCGGACAAGGTGGTTGACGCGCTACACCTAGCGATGAAAGTCCACTTTCCGGCAGCTCCACCTAACACGACAGGTGCGGCATCCACGCCTTCCGACCACGCAGCACGAAAATGAAACCAAACATCACCTCAAATACAGCACCCGGGAGCAACAGCGCCATCGACGCTTTTTCTAAACCGTTTGCCGAAGCGATCATCGCGGCGACAAGATAAAGATATCCCACGACACCCAAGCGGCCAAGCATGGGTGGAACGAGCTTCGACCCGATCAGCCAGCGACACATCGGTAAGCTGCCAATGCCGAGCCCAATCATACCAAGTTGGTAGAAGACGTCGCTTGTAATTGTGAAACCCAAGAAGCTGCTCTGAAATGCCATTGCACTTATGCCCAACAACACCCCTTCAGTGATACGGGCAACGAGGTAGATGTTCCCAGTGCGAGGCGTTGTTGTCGCGATCACTGGGCGCATCAGAAACCCGATTGTTATCACTGCGACTGAATTGCTGAGGCACATAAACAACCCAAGCCAATGTAATTCGCTTTCCAACAAGGCTTGCCCGCCGCCGAAGAGGGGAAATGCTGTTAAAATGCACAGACCAACGATCTGAAGTTTCAACGCGCTAGACATGAGCCGCCTCGTTCAAATGAAAGCCTGTGCCAGCATTTCGATGCGACTTGGTGTCTAACGCCACTGTGACAACTACGTTGCCTTTCTTGTGGCCGGTATCGACATGAGCATGCGCGGCAACCATCTGCGAAAAGTCAAAGGATCGGTCGATCACTGGATGGAAGTGACCGTCTGCGGTCAGCTCAACGACCTTGCGCAAGACCTCGATGGCCTCGGACGCGACTCCCCCGATCAGCCGTTTGCCGCGCAGTCGCGCCTTCAGCCAACCAAAGATCATGTCAGATGTATTGCCTGCGATCAGCAGCATGCGGCCGTTTGTGGCCAAAGCATGCTGCGCCTTCGACCAAGGGGCGGAGCCAACGGTGTCTACGACTACGTCGTACTGCAGGCCTTCCTCTGTGAAGTCTTCCGCGTTGTAGTCAATGACGCGGTCGGCCCCGATGGCACGAACTAGATCTGCATTTGCGGCGCTGCAAACGCCTGTGACGTCAGCCCCAAAGTGCTTGGCGATCTGCACGCAGGCCGACCCAACGGACCCTGATGCGCCGTTGATCAGAACGCGTTCCCTAGTGCGCAGTTTGCCTTTGTTGATCAGGAAATCGTAAGCGGTCGTGGCGCCGAAGGGGATGGCCGCCGCTTCGTCAAAGCTCAGGCCGTTTGGCTTTACAACGATCTTTCCATCGGCCGGCATCACGATGTGTTCGGCATGTGCCCCAAAGCTGGCACCGGGAAATCCAATTACAGCATCCCCAGGTTTGAATGAGGTCACATCGACACCGACCGCTTCGATGATCCCTGATAACTCAGTCCCAAGAACTGGTTTTCGAGGCCCAGTTATCCCGAATACAAGACGCCCAATCAACGCCATGCCTGCGGGCATCGTCAGGCTCCGCGCCCGCCAGTCACCTGCGCTGACGGTGGTCGCGCACACACGGATGAGAACTTCGTTTGCTTTAGGCGTTGGGGTGGGCAGTTGTAGGCAGTTCAAAACGTCGGGGCTGCCGTATTTGGAATAGAAATAAGCATACATCTCAGGTTTTCCTTCAAACTGTCTGGAGTGTGGAATTGGGTTGGCTTGCGGTGCTGCGTAGTCCTCGGACCAGTAGCCAAAGGCCAAATCCGAGTTCCCAAACCGTCACGATGACAAGCAAGCCGATGATGGTGATATCTAGTGCCGCCACATCAGTGAACGTCAGCTCAACCAATCCTTGGATCAGGTAGCCGAACGCCCCGATAGACAGACCCCATCCAAGCAGGTGCGGTACCAGTTGGGATCGTAGGATGATCCAACCCAGCGCCAGCAAGTGCGCGCCAAAGAAAATCTGCCAGACGTATATCCCCAAGGCGTGGACCTCGAAAAAAACTTGGGCAAAGGCCTGACTGTCGGTCGGTTCGAATGCCGTGGGTTGGGAAAGCAGCACATACGGCATGACCCAAAGAAGAAGATTGAACCCCATCACGACGATCATGCCCAACCGGGATATCATCGCGATCATGGCGAGCCGTGGGCTGACGCTGCGAAACATCTGGTAGAGGATGACCGTGATCGCAATCTCAAGCAGGATCATGGCGCTATCGGCAAGCACACCTAGCCTGAATAGCCCAAGTTGATCCAACAGGTTGGCGGCAGTGGTTGCGGCGTTTCCGGCCACGACTATCTGTGATGGCACATAGCCGATGCTGAAGCCGCCGCAGACGGCAATCGTGAGATATAGTGCGCCTGCAATGCGGGCATCTCTTGAGTTCAATGTGGTTAAATTGCTCTTCGTCATTACTTTTCCCTTCATGGGTCAAGGTGTGACCGCTGCGGTGCTGCCGGGCAGAAACGGAGTTAGTGTCTCTGCAAGATGATGTTGGATTGGGTTTAGGGTGCAGAGGCCCTTATGCGAATTGACCAATTCCTGTGCTTTGATATGCATATCTGCATGGATTGGCGGTCGGTAAAATTTGACTGGAACAAAGCGCGGGCTTTCTTAGTCACGGCGGAAGAGGGCTCGTTGTCTGCGGCCGCGCGGGCTTTGGGCATGGCCCAACCAACCCTTGGCCGTCAGGTTGATGGGTTGGAGCAAGAGTTAGGTATCGTTTTGTTTGAGCGGGTCGGTCGTGGCCTGACACTCACGCCAAGTGGTCTGGAACTGCTCGATCATGTCCGCGATATGGGCGAGGCCGCGGGCCGTGTCTCACTCACGGCGCTCGGTCAGTCTCAGGCGTTGGAAGGAACAATCTGCATCTCGGCCAGTGAAACCTATGCGACTGTGCTGCTCCCTGCGATCATCGCCAAGTTACGCCAGATGGAGCCTGGCATTAAGGTTGAGATTGTCGTCGCCAATCATGCCAGCGATCTTCGTCGCCGGGAGGCTGACATCGCGATCCGCAATTTTCGCCCAGCCGAACCCGACCTCGTCGCAAAGAAGATCGGCGATGCAGATGCGGTCCTTTATGCAACCCCAGGATATATCACCAAGATCGGCAATCCGACATTGCCTTACGATCTGCGCCATGCGGACTTCGTGAACATGGACCACGGCGGCATGATGCTTAAAGGCTTGAACTCGCTTGGGCTTGGTCTGACCGAGGCTAACTTCCCGCTGCTCACCGAGAGCTATCTGGTGATGTGGGAACTTGTGCGGCAAGGAGCAGCCATCGGCGTTCTGGACGCCTACATTGGGGATGCAGACCCAATCGTCCGCCGGGTGCTCCCTGATCTGGAACCGCTGGTTTTCCCGATATGGCTCGTTGCACACCGCGAATTGAGAACAAACCGCCGCATACGCTTGGTTTACGATTTTCTGGCTGAGGAACTGAAGCGGACGTGAGCTCCAAAATAGTCCCAAGTGCAGCAACTCAATTTGTGGCTAAAACTGCATAGCCGGCAATCGCTGCGACGCAGAAACTTATCAGCGCCGGCTGCAAGCAGACCTTCGCTGCCGGCCGCCCGAAAGTCCGCTATGCCCAATGCGGACAATCCAGCGCCAATCAAACCTGAAAATTAGCTAGGTCACCAACCGTCCGAGAAAGACTTCGAATAGGATATTTATCCTCAAAATACGCACGCGGAAATCACAAAACATCACTTTGTGTGCGATGGAGCACAGAGGCCGTGCGTTCCGAGGGGTGGTCCGCTGCCTTGGTCCCGTGCATGCAACGCATCCTACGGCGTCGATCAGGCGCCCGCTCGACAAGATATCCCGGAGGCGATCGAATACGCCTCGAGCCAAAAGGACAATAAAATGAACGACAGATTTGCCAACGTTGCACCCTTGGCGCGCTCTCTTCTCGCACTCATCTTCATCATTGCCGGTGTGCAGAAAATCAGCGGCTATGCCGGCACCCAAGGCTACATGGAGATGATGGGCGTATCCGGCGCGCTTTTGCCGCTTGTTATCGCAGTTGAAGTACTTGGCGGACTAGCACTTCTTGTAGGTTTTCAAGCACGTCTCGCAGCCGTTCTGCTGGCCGGATTCACCGTGATCGCCGGTACGATCTTCCACCTGGTGCCCAGCTTTGAAATGGAAGCTATGGCAGCGCAAGGTGAAGTAATCCACTTCATGAAGAACCTCGCCATTACCGGCGGTCTCATCATGGTAATAATCTTCGGTGCTGGATCATGGTCGGCCGACAACCGTCGCTCGGGGGCGGCTATTTCTGCAGGATAATATTGACGGAATATTTGAATGGCGCGTCCGCCCGTAGCGGTGGGCGCGCCAGCCAACACATTTTGGGAGGATCAATTGCCTGACCATTATCCTTCGACCAAGCCGTGGCCCTCATGTCCAAGCCGGTGATGCATCCGCCTGGATCAGCTGGGTGATCGAACAAACTTTATTCAAAATGTGTTTTGGCGTCGAACGATACCATTGCTATGGATTGAGGCGCTCGCAATGAATGACCGCTCCGTCCCGCATTGCAGACTTGGGCCCGGCGCGGACGAGTAAGATGCCACCGCCTCTCTAGCCACACGGGCCAAAAAATGCGACATTGTGCCGTTCTGGCAATGCATGCTCGAACTATTCGGTAGAGGAGGATCTTATGGGTGAACTGACAACAAACGTAAGCTGGATCGCAGTTATAGTCGGGGCCATCGCGTCGTTTCTGTTAGGCTGGCTGTGGTATTCGGAGCGCCTGTTTGGCGAGAAATGGGCGGTAGGTGTAGGAGTGGAACTTGCCAAAGTCCACGCCAATGTTGGCGCGTTGGCGGCACAGATTGTCGGATTGTTTCTGATGAGCTGGTTTGTCAGCGTTGCGGCGGCATCGAACCTGTTGTTGACGGTCATCCTGGCGACATTAGCCTTTGTAATACTGGCGCAATCTGGAGCGATGTTCCGTGGGCAGTCGACCTATGCCCGCCTGGTTGATGCGGGCCATTGGATCGCATCTTTGGTGATCATGATCGTCGCTAACGCAATATTTTAGGCCCTTTCTGCAGCCCAGGCCGTGAAGGTTATCGAAGGACAGCTTCTTCCGCGTAACGATCGCTTGTTGTAATTTTTTTTCGGCACGAGGACTTCGCATTCTAGGTTTAAAAGGAACTGTCCGTGAATGGACGTTTCCGACCTGTCGGTACTCGGATCGGCAGGCATATAATTTCAAGGTCAGCTTTCTCACACCCGCAGAGCTGACATTGGTGCAAGATGCAGTGAATGGCAGCTTCGAGCCCAGAGCAGCCACACATCTTTCAACGGGCGTCCGCAAGACGTGTCAAAGCCACATTGCTTACAGGGTCTTTTTCTTGGACACATTGAATAGTTTGGGGCAAGCTGAAGCCTCTGGCGGTAGACGCCGAACGTCCCTAAACTTGCCAGAGATGCTCTCGGAACTATCTTTTGAGGAGGCAAATTATGGCCTAGTCTAGATATCAACAACGACTTGGAGGAATAATGCGACTTGTATCTCTTTGCGTGGCTTCGATGATGGCTGCTGCACCTGCGCTGGCGGAAGACGTGTCCTACTCGATTGATGGAGAGGCCTTTACTGGATACTGGGCCAAAGCTGACGCCCCCAAAGGTCTTGTTTTGATCATTCACGACTGGGATGGCATGACCGACTACGAGCGCCAGCGCGCGGATATGCTAGCGGAGATGGGCTACGATGCCTTTGCGCTCGACATGTTCGGCAACGATACACCGACCGAAACAATGGACCATCGCATTGCTGCGACCGGCGCACTTTATCAAGATCGAGATCGGATGAAGGCACTGGTGCAAGCTGGTGTCGAACAGGCGCAATCGCTGTCCAGCGTCGATGAAATGATAGTCACAGGTTACTGCTTTGGTGGTGCCGTCGCGCTTGAAATGGCACGGAGTGACATGTCGGATATGGCTAACGGTTACGCGACCTTCCATGGAGGTCTAACGACGCCAGAAGGCCAGTCCTGGAGCGGAGATGAGCCGCCCGTGCTCGTTCTACATGGTGGAGCCGATACCTCAATTACGATGCAAGACGTAGCTAGTTTCGCGACTGAACTGGAAGAGGCCGGCACGACCTACACGCTCGAAGTCTACTCAGGCGCTCCACATGCCTTCACGGTATTTGGCTCAAACCGTTACCAGGAACGTGCCGATGCGGCGAGCTGGGAAGCGTTTTCAACGTTCCTGAGTGAGCACGTCTCAGGCTAGTTGAATTGCAAATTTGGCGCACCCTGTTTGTGTTATATAGGGTGCGCCGCTGTCCGATGTCATCTTCGCAAGTTTCGCTCACATGCAGTGTTCCTAGACGGCCGGATTGTCCCGCAACTCGGCAATAGACCCCCTCGGACCTCGCTGCGGTCGCGACCAATGTCGGCTTTTCTGGCTGCGTTGCAGCGTAACTCTTGGATCGATTGGGGCCTTCGCTTATGCAGCGAACTGATGGTCCTCAGGCTCCGCTGCGGCCCCGGGTGTTACCCGTTTTCCCGTATCACTGGGCGGAAGCGTTCAATCGATCGGATGACCTTGTCAGCGTCGGCATCCAGCCCGTGAAGCGGTATGCGAACGCCGTGGTGTTTCTGAAACCAGAGATCTAGCCGCCTCCAGCTTTTGAGACGGATCGGTGCAAGGAAGCCGGGCGACGGATCGACAATCACCCAGTCCCGTCGGCCGTAGAAAGACTTGCTGTGCGGCAGGAGGCGAATTCGATGAATGTCCTCCCACCGCAACG
>NZ_CALJXO010000050.1:0-3492 GCF_937988555.1 uncultured Boseongicola sp.
CAAATATTTTGCCGTCTTCAAGAGTGCCGGCGAAGGGGTCCTTGCTCCACCCGTGTCCCACTTCAACGACGTCCGTGTGCGAGTTGAAGTGGACGCACTCCCCGGAATGCCGTCCGTCCCGTCGTGCCACAATATTCCAACGAGGGTAGCGGTCACTGTCGCCGGGTGTCCCTTCGCCGCGGACCAGTTCGGTTGCAAACCCTGAGCTTTCCAGACGACGTTTTAGATATTCGCAGATCTCGAGGTAGTGATCGCCGGGCGGGTTGATCGTCGGAATACGGACCAATTCCTGCGTGAGCGCAATCAGGTCGTCTCGACGCGCTTCGATGACGCCAAATAGTGCTGTGGCTTTTTCTGACTGCATTGGCGATGACCTACTTTCGCCTGGAGCATGCCGTCGGCGACGCGGCTTATCAATAGTTTAAGTCGGCCCTGACCAGCTCATAGATCAAGCTCGACCACACCGTTCGGCTCAGCTGCACGCGATTGACAGGTGATCATTCGACTTTCCCGTTGCGACTTGGACAGAACGAAATCGCGATGCTCCACGGCTCCGCAGACCACATTGCAGACGCAAACACCGCAAAGACCGTCTGAGCATTTCAGGTCGATCGGCACACCGTTCTCAATCAGGATGTCTGCAGCCGACCTATCCGCGGGCACCTCAAACGTTTTGCCGGACTTTGAAAGCCGAAGCGTGAATGGGTGGTTTTCGTATTCTGGAATTTTTGGGACAGAAAAATACTCCAAGTGCCGGGCATACTCAGGAAAACCGGCAGATTGTGCCGCATTCAGGACCGCCTGCATGTAGCGATCGGGGCCGCATGTGTAGATTTGGCTTCCTTTTTCATATGTAGGAAGCAGGCGTCCAAAGTCTGCCCGGCTTCCTTCGTCCGAGACGTGCAGCCGCAAGTTTTCTGCCCAAGGTGCGTTCTCCAAGTCCTCCAGATACCCCGCACCAGCCCGCGATGGGACAGAATAGTGGACTTCAAAGCGGCGTCCCAATGCGTGCAGTCGATGCGCCATTGCGATCATGGGTGTGATGCCAATCCCGCCCCCCATCAGGAATGTCATTTCGGAGTCTTCAACGAGCGGGAAGTGATTGATTGGGCGGGAGATAAATACTTTGCGGCCCTCAGAGAATATCCGGTGTAACAACGCAGACCCGCCGCGACCTTTGTCCTCACGCAAAACACCAATCTGATAAACCGAGCGATCGGCAGGGTCGCCAGACATCGAGTATTGGCGAAGGTATTCCGGGGCCACCACGACATCAAGATGCGCACCTGCGTCCCAAGCGGGTAGGTCGTTCCCATCGAGATCGCGAAATTCATACTTTGTGATATCCGGTGTCATCTGTTCTGCTTTGGAGCATACGACGCGAAGAACCGGACTTTCGCCTTTTGCCGAGTATCGATGCACCAAGCTGTCGTCACCGGCTTCCTGTCGGCGTTGATATTCCTCAGCGGTGACGAGTGCCTGATAGGCCTCAATTCCGGCCTCACGGTCCATTGCAAACGGATAAGGCCAAGGGTGAGGAGCTAAGTTGGCGGGATAAACGGCGAGCGTTTGATCCTCGTACTTGAGTTTCAAGTCAGGTTGCAAGTCGCGTGCGTTGACGGTTTTTTTGGTCGGAAGGTAGTGCCCACCTTCGGACAATTCCAAATCCCACCACCATTTTTTGACCGGGTTGAGACCGCCATTGCCAACGTAATCGTCCAGTTTTGCAAGGGCAGGGGCAGCATTTGGTATATTCATCGCAGCCCATCGAAAAGGCTTTTCTGCGAACAGACCCTCAAGGTTCCAGGGGCAGGTCTTCATACACCGGCCACACATCGCCCCCCCTTCGGTGGTGATCCGATAGGTGGCACATTTCTGGCTGTCTGACTTCCAAATTTCATAGCCGTTGAACATCAGTTTGGGACCAGCGGTAATCGCGCCGCTTGGACATTCGCGCGCACATTTGTTGCAGGCCTCACAAAATGCCTGCATTCCGAAATCAATCGGCTTGTCGTGCGCAAGGGGCATGTCGGTGGTTACGACACCGGATTTCAAGCGGGGTCCAAGGAACGGGTTCAAGATGACTTCGCCGATGCGGCTCACTTCGCCCAGCCCAGACAATAAGAGCAGCGGAGGTTGCAAGACTTCCCCGTCCATCACCGTGTGCGCTTTTGCGGAATACCCCAGATTGCGGATTTGTTCTGCGATAATCCCTCCAAGAAGCGAAAACCGAAGATACGCGCGCATAGATTGCGCGACGCTAATCCAGTCATCGCCGCTCGCGCCCTCCATCGTTTCGTGGCCTTGATCGACAATCATCGAAATGGCTTGATCATGCGTTGGCTCGATTGCAGCGCCGGTTGCATCGTGGGAATACCACGCCCATTCGGGACATCGACTGATCCCAACTGCGTCTATTCCGAGAAAGTAACTCGCAGCTTTGATCGCAAGCGCGTTTTCGTCGGCATCACTCTTATTCGGGTCACTCTTTGCGGGGCCATCCTGAAGCAAAACGAAAGCCCCCAGCAGGCGGCGTTGCGCGCTCGATGTCGCTGCCTTTCGCGCGTAGTACCCGCCCTTCGCTCCTTTTTGGAGCGCCGGGCCCATGTCTCCGAACTGCGCGCGGGCAAACATGTCGGTGCGTTTAGGAACGCGCGCAACGTTTGGCTCATCAATATAGGTTGTGGGAGTTTCGACACGTTTGAGCGTTTCAAAAGGATGCGGGCCAAGATGGAAAGCTCTGGACTTGAAGGGATTGCCGCCAATACCCGTCCGGCGGGCCCCCGATGTCCCAAGCCACCAGCTTGGCCCCGACGTCCGAAACCAAGGCTGTTCTGCCTTTGGCACCAAGGGGGCGTCATGTTGGAGGGGCATCGTGGTCGTAACTGCCGCGAGGCCGAAGCTTTCGCCGATATAGGGGGCCTCCACGGTACCGTCTTCGTGAGAAAGAAGCCCCGATGCCACACCAAGCCGGTTTAAGTGAACATCTGACGACGTCACAGTATGTGCCCGCGCTTCCCAGCCCAGCAGCCGAATATAATTTGCCAATACCGCAGCTGTTTCCGCCGCACGCAGCGCGGCTGCAGGCACACTTGCGTCTCGCAACCAAGTCGCGCCGGGTTCATCGGGCCAGGGCGGGCGAGGAGCTTCGTTCAAGACGACAATAGTAGACTTATGCCCATCAATATCCGTCGGCGGGGCAGCCATAGACTCCTTCAGATCCGCCATGATCATGTCAATGCCGCTTGCGAGCGTCTTTGTTTGTCGCGTCGAAAGATCATGCGAAAGCCGATCAATCTCGGGGTTGCGAACAGTTGTTTCTCGTCTTGCTAGATCGGGCAGCGGCCCAATGCCAACCATGCTCGCGTCGTTGAAGTAGCCAAAGCTTTTCAGGTGGTTGGATCGCTCGGTCAGATCGCTTGGGATCTCTGATCGTGTCCGATTGATCAATCCATCCCGTATAGCATCCATCATCGCCTGATAGTCGCTCAT
>NZ_CALJXO010000051.1:0-24424 GCF_937988555.1 uncultured Boseongicola sp.
AGGCTGACGCATGTGCATGGCGACCCAGCTGAGTTGGGGCGGGTGTATTGGCCGACGCATGCTATTGGAGCAAAATCTGCGACTGTTATCAAGCAATTGGCGAGCACAGCCAAGGCAATATCACAGGTTGGACGTGCTGTGGATATTGAGGCTTTACGAAACGCTTTTATTGATTGGAAGCAACCTGTTACGACACCTGGACCGGTGCAAATGGAACGCATCGTCCGCCACCTTAACGAAACGCTGGATGACGGCGCGATTATCACCAATGGGGCGGGGAATTATGCCGGTTGGGTGCATCGATATTACATGTTCCGGGGATGGCGCACGCAGCTTGCGCCGACGTCCGGATCGATGGGATACGGGCTTCCGGCGGCCGTTGCCGCAAAGCTGAGGCATCCGGATCGCGACGTGGTTTGCTTTGCGGGCGACGGGTGCTTTCAGATGGTTTCCCAAGAGTTTGGGACCGCATGCCAGTATTGTGCGAACGTCATTATCCTTATTCATAACAATGGGATATACGGCACAATTCGCATGCATCAGGAGAAGCATTATCCAGGCCGCGTGTCCGGCACGACCATGGTGAACCCGGACTTTGCCGCCCTTGCGCGCAGCTATGGCGCGTTTGGAGCGACGATCGAAAAAACCGAAGACTTCCCAGAGGCTTTCGCCGCAGCGCGAGCGGCTGGGACACCAGCCATTTTGGACTTAAGGGTTTCTCCAGAAGCGTTAACGACCACCGCGCGACTTTTGTCTTAAGTGGCGATTGTCCTGCGTCGGTATTGCGTCGGAGCGGGCGGTCGCGCGGTTTACCCTTCCCTCATCCGCTTAAGAGGCGACGCAGACGCTGCGCGCGCGAACTTGTGTCGAGGGTTCGGGGCGCGTTTTCTTTTGCGTCTATCCTTTTCGAGTTGTGCGCGCCGGGCACCGCGCGAATAGTGAAGAAAATTTGCAGATGCCTGAAATCGGCGTCTGGGTGTAGGAGGACGCGGGTTTGGATCAGGAATGGTGGCGTGGAGCGGTGGTCTATCAGATCTATCCACGATCGTTTCAGGATGATGACGGTGACGGGGTCGGCGACCTGAAGGGGATCACCCGACGCCTTGATCATGTGGCCACTCTCGGCGCGGATGCAATCTGGGTGAGCCCGATCTTTACGTCTCCGATGGCGGACATGGGGTATGATGTTTCAAATTATACAGACATTGATCCGCTTTTTGGGGATTTGGCGGATTTTGATGCGTTGATTGCACGGGCGCATGATCTGGGGCTGAAGGTAATTTTGGATCAGGTGCTGTCACATTCTTCGGCCAAGCACCCATTTTTTGTCGAAAGCAGGACCTCCCGCAAGAATGACAAAGCGGATTGGTATGTCTGGGCGGATCCAAAGTCGGACGGAACGGCTCCGACGAACTGGCTATCACACTTTGGCGGGCCCGCATGGACGTTCGAGCCGCGCCGTCGGCAATATTACATGCACAACTTCTTGTCCGAGCAACCGGATTTTAACCTGCACTGTCCAGAGGTTCAGGATTTCCTGCTGGAGACAATGCGCTTCTGGCTGGAACGCGGTGTGGATGGGTTCCGTCTGGATACCGTTAACTACTATTTCCATGATGCGCAGCTGCGCGATAATCCGGCGCGGCCCACCGGCGCGAACGCCTTGGGCAACGAGACCTATGAGATGCAGGAGCATCTTTATGACAAGACACAGCCTGAGAATATCGCTTTTTTGCAGCGACTTCGCGCGTTAACCGATCAGTATGAAGCGCGGGCAATGGTTGGCGAAGTGGGCGAGTCGCAGCGGTCCATGCAGGTAATGGCCGAGTACACGCAAGGGGCGGATCGTTTGCAGATGGCCTATTCGTTCGACCTTTTGGGGCCGACCTTTACGGCTGCGCATTTTCGCACAACGCAGATGGCGTTTTTTGAGGGGGCCTCGGACGGTTGGCCGATGTGGTCATTTTCGAACCACGACGTTGAGCGGCACGTGACGCGGTGGGCAAAGCATGGTGTTGATATAGATACGCTCGCGAAATTATCGATTGCGCTTTTGGCGTCATTTGAAGGGACGATCGGGATTTATCAGGGCGAGGAATTGGGTCTTGAGCAGACGGAGATGGAATATCACGAGCTGACCGACCCGCCGGGCTTACGATTTTGGCCCGAAGTAAAGGGCCGCGACGGGTGTCGCACACCGATGGTCTGGGACGCCCAGGCACCCTACGGCGGGTTTACGGACGGCGTTCCCTGGTTGCCTGTGAAGGCGCCTCAGTGGGCGCGGGCGGTGTCGGGCCAGGCCGAAGGATCTGTGTTGGCGCACTACCGAGCGGTTTTGGCGTATCGGCGGGCAAGTGCGCCCCTGCTGCGTGGGCGGACAGAGTTTGTGGATGTGGGCGAGCCGGTCTTGGCGCTACATCGGATTGATGGGGACCGTGCAGTGACCTGTGTGTTTAACTTGTCGGTCGAGCGTTTGGTTTTGACTGTGACTGGGGATGTGAGCGTTGGTCTGTCGATGGCGGCCGAAGTGAACGACAGGCGCATGACTTTGGGGGGCAACGGATTTGCCTACATTGAGGGGGCGACGTCGGGATTGCCTGAGATTTCTATGACTTAGCCTCATCTAAGGCTGCCGAGGAGGACCGGCGGCCTTAGATGAGACGCGGGGTCCCTACCCCAGAACCGAAAAGCTCGATTCCTGGTTGATCTCGCGTTTGCGGGAATAAAAGCCGACGTTAATGTCCTTACCGATGTAAGGCAGGCGGAAGGTCAGCGGATTGGTGTCGTGGTCGTTTCCCGCCTCGCAATAGGCAACGAGCGCGGCCATCATTTTCCCCGCGATGGGGGCGTTTTTGTATTGGTTGCCGCTGGTGCCGCAGGCCATGTAGTAGCCCGCTATAGATGTCTTGTCGTAGATTGGGATCCAGTCGGTTGAGGCGTCGTAAAGGTCGACGACGCCACGCATTTTCGACGGGATGCCCAAGGTTGGGACACGCTGGCCATAGCGGAGCGCCTGAGTTGTCCATTGATCGGTGAAGTTGCGATCGTAGTCCGTATCGTTTTCGGTCCAATAATGGGGATCACATTCAGGGTCTTCAGAGCCAATGAGGATGTGGTTGCCGCGCTCGGGTCGACAATAGAGCGCGATATCACTGTCCGAAACGATGGTACCGTTTTCCTCAAAGTCGAAGCCCTCGGGGGATGGGACATGGACGACTTCCTGCCGCAAGGGCCGGGTTTGGATGGTCATTTCCCCCGTGACGCCGGCCATTTCGTTGATGATGGCCGAGCCGGGCCCCGCCACGTTGATCACTATGGGCGCGTGGATTTCTTCGCCGTCGGCAAGGCGTACGCCTTTAACCCGGCCATTTTCCTGCATGATTTCAACAACCTCAACGCCCATCCGGAACTCTGCACCATGCAGTTTGGCGGCAGATGCAAGGTTTTGCGACGAGAGCGCCGGGTCGGTCACGTACCCTGCGTGGGGCCAGTAGACGCCGCCGCGCAGGGTGGCTCCGTTGGGTTCACCAAAATTTGGATCGTCCTGGCGCTTGGCGGGCGAAAAACTGTCGAGCGTGTAGACCGGAAGTTTTGCAGCCACTTGTTCGGGGCCCCAATCCTCATGGGGGCAGTCGAGCGCGGCGGAATTTTCTTTGTGCTTTTCGAGCTGGTTGTTACCTGTCGTTTTCATAACGAGGCAACCGCACTCCTTGAATTGCGCCAGTTCTTCGCCGTCAGGCAGACCAAGGTAGGATTTCCAGTCGCGCCAGTAGTGATAGCCCTCCCAGGCGAAAGCGGTGCCGTCGAAGGTCGAATAATGCATTCTAATGATCGCGCAGGACCCGGCGGTTGAGCCGTGGCCGATCTGAGTGTTGCGATCAAGCGAGAGCGTTTTGTAGCCCGCCTTGGCCATTTCGAAAGCGGTTGCGGTGCCGATCACTCCGGTGCCGATGATGATTGCGTCAATGGGTTGGGTCATGGGGTGTCTCCGGTTTGAACGGCCTGGCAATAGGCGCGGAAGTCTCTGATTTCGTCGTCTGCGGCGTGCTGGCCAGTAAAGCCATACAGGTAATGCGGCACCATTTTCATCCGAGTTTCAAGCGGTTCCTGGAGGTCGGCGTCATTGTAGCCGTTTTGCATGTAGTAGAGAATGCGCGCGCGCGTAAGGGCTTCGATTTCGGTGTATTCGTAGCGTTGGAACATAGCTTGGATCGCGGCGATTCGGGTGTCTTCTGAGGCGTGCAGGACGGCGCGGACCTTATCGGATCGGCGGGCCCAGTCCCGAACCGCAAAATCGAAAGGGATCGAGAATATACTGGGATTTACAACGCAGTGGAAGACCTGATTGACGGCTTGTGTAATGGTGCGTGACGGCGCCTGCGCTTTGGCGACAAGGGCGGCTGTATTGGTTTTTTCCCAGTGATCGAGAAGCGCGTCGAGAAGGTCTTGCCTGGTTTTGAAGTACCAGTAAAAGGATGAACGCGACACGCCAAGGCGATCGCTCATGGGCAGGATTTTGACCTGCTCGATGCCGTCCGAAATCAGGATGTCCTTGGCGACATTCAGCCAGTCCTGGCGCGTGACTTTGATATTCCCGACAAGCGGGGCTTTCGACGGATCGTCGCGGTGCAGCGGGATGAAGTGTGCCATTTTAGCTGACCGGTTCCGCGCCGTCCGCAGCGGTGGCTTTGCGGATGTAGTCGTCGAGAGCACCTTTGCGGGCGTCGTCAATTTCCGGGCCCTTTTCTTCGTGCAAGATGCGTTGCCAGATGGCGGTGGCGCGGGTGGTGGCGTCAGCGCTTCCCTTTTCGCTCCATGCGTCGAAATTCGACCAATCGGCGGCAAAAGGTTGATAAAACTCTGTTTGATAGCGCGACATAGTTTTCTGGGCGGCGAAAAAGTGGCCTCCGGGCGCAGTTTCGATCATCCGCGCATCGCTTTTCCGGTCGGATCGTAGGGCGACGCATCGATGATCCGCGCGGGGCGCTCGCGTCCGACGACATGAACGGAAAGCACCTGACCCTGTTTGGCGATATCGGAATTCACAAGCGCCATTGCGAGCGACTTTTGCACCGTATGTCCATAGCCGCCGGAGGTGACGAAACCCACCTTTTCTTCGCCGTTCCAGATGGGTTCATAGCCGCTTGCGTCGGCATCGTCAGCGTCGACTTCAAGCGTCACAAGCATCTGGGCTGGACCGTTTCCGTCACGTTCAGCGATGGCAGCCCTCTTGCCCAAAAAATCGCCTTTGTCCCATGCGATCCAGCGGTCCATTCCAGTCATACCGGGCGTGTAGCCTTGGGTAAATTCCGCCGACCAAATGCCGAACGATTTCTCAAGGCGCAGCGATAGCATGGCATTGAAGCCGTACTCTTGAAGGCCAATGTCTTCGCCTGATTCCAACAGCATACGGCGCAGTTTGGCGTGGTCTCCATAGCGGCAGTTGATCTCATAGCCAAGCTCTCCTGCGACGGACATCCGCGCGACGCGGGCTTGAATTATGCCAACATCAAAGTGGCCACACCCCATGAACGGCAGCGCCGCGATATCTTGGTGGCAGAGCTTTTCGATGACTTTGCGAGAGTTTGGTCCAGTAAGGCCAAAGCCACAGATTTCTTCTCCGAGATCGCGGACAGACACGCCGCTTTCCATGTGGTCATCGAACCATCGCATGTGCCAGGCACGCAAGTAGTACGAGCCCATAATCCACCACGTGCCATCCCCCCAGTTGAAAACCGTCAGATCGCCCTTCAGGCGGCCGTTCTCGGCAAGCATCGGGGCAAGACGCGCGCGTCCCGGCGCGGGCAGTCTGGAGGCCATGATCTTGTCGAGCCAGCTCAGCGCGTTGGGACCCGAGACCTCGAAGCGGCTGAAACCGGTAATGTCGACCATTCCGACGTTTTCGCGCGCGTTTTTGCATTCCGCAGCAACAATATCGAAGGCATTTGATCTTTTTAGCGTATGGGTCTCAACGAAATCTTCATTGGGTGCAAAATAGAGTGGCACTTCGAGGTCCCAGTTGACACCCCATCGGCAACCGGCGGCCGTCATGGCATCGTGGGCGGGCGCCATTTTCAGCGGGCGCCCCGCGGGAAGCTGTTCGTTCGGATAAGTCATAACGAAGCGGCGGGAATAGAACTGCCCGGTCGTTTGGCGGATGTATTCTTTGTTTGCGGCCCACGGACCATAGCGGGCGACATCCATGGCGTAGACGTCTGCTTCGGGTTCGCCGTGGATCATCCATTCGGCAAGCGATTTGCCGACGCCGCCACCTTGAAGGAAGCCCGCCATGACCGCGCAGGCTGTCCAATAACCACGCTTGCCGGGCACGGGACCGACAAGAGGATTACCGTCAGGGGAGAAAGTGAAGGCGCCGTTAACCCATGTTTTGACGCCAACTTCTTGCAGGCAGGGGTAGCGTTCGAAGCCAAAGATGAGTTCCTTTTCGATACGGTCGGTCTGTTCCTGGAACAATTCCATACCATAATCCCACGGCGCGCCATCCATCGCCCAATGTTCGTGGTCGACCTCGTAAATGCCGAGCAGGACACCTTTTTGGTCTTGGCGCAGGTAAGTGAAGCCCTCGAGGTCGACGGTCATCGGGACTTCAAAGTCGAGTTTTTCCAACTCAGGTATGGTGTCGGAAATAAGGTAGTGATGCTTTAAGGGCGAAACGGGCAGTTCGACCCCAGCCATGCGTCCAACTTGTTTGGCCCAAAGACCGGCGGCATTTACCACGTGTTCGCAGGTAATTGTGCCTTTGTCGGTGACCACTTTCCAGCCATCGGCAGTCTGGATCAACTCTTCGACTTTGGTGTGCTCAAAGTATTGCGCACCACGTTTGCGAGCGGCGCCGGCATAGGCGTGGACCGTGCCGGTGGTGTCGAGATACCCCTCGCGGTCGGCCCACATGCCCCCCAACAGGCCCTCGGTGGACATGATCGGGCAAAGCTCTCCCGCCTCTTTGGGCGTGACGAGGCGGCAATCTTCGATCCCGATCGATTGGAACACACGATACGCAGATTGGAGCCATTCCCAGCGTTCGGGCGTGCCGGCCATGGTAAGGCCGCCAGTCATGTGCAGGCCAATATCCTGCCCGGATTCCTCTTGTATTTCTTCAAGAAGATCAATGGTGTAGGCTTGCAGTGCAGCCATGTTGGGATCAGCATTAAGAGCGTGAAACCCGCCGGCCGCATGCCAGCTTGACCCCGCCGTCAGGACCTCGCGTTCCAACATGACAACATCGGTCCAGCCAAGTTTGGCAAGGTGATACAGGACCGAGCTGCCAACGACACCGCCGCCAATGACCACGACACGGTAGTGAGATTTCATAGGGTGCCCCTCCCTTTGCGCGCATTTGAGATGAGCCTAAGAGGGAACCAGTCACCAAGACTGGACATTTCTGTCCAATACTATCCTGAAAGCGACATTTTGACCCGTCAGGCAAGCCAGTCCTGAAGAGCGCGTGTCGTTTCCTCAGGGCGTTCGAGGGTTGGCATGTGGCCCGCGTCGGCGATTTTCACAAGCCGCGCGTGCGGGGCGAGGCGATGCATCAGGTGGTGACGTTCGGGCGTACAAAGGCGGTCCTTTGCGCCGTAAAGGATCAGCGTTTTCGCCGGTGCACGCGCAAGGGCGCTTTGCAGATCGGGACGATCGCGCAGCGCAAGGGACTGAGCTTCAAAAATGTCTGTGCCAAGGCTTCGCGCCATGTCCATGCAGGTGTCGAGGATCCCTTTTTTACGGGGGCTTTCCACAAGATAGGCGGGCTTCAATTCGTCGCGCATGATTGTCCCGAGGCGACCCGCGTGGACATCGGCAATCTGACGCGTGCGGATGTCGTAGTTTGCAGGCGCATCCGCCAATGGCGTCGTGTCCATGAGGGCCAGGTGGGTAATACGGTCCGGAGCCTGACGCAAGATTTCAAGCGCGATGATGCCGCCCATGGAAAGGCCGCCAAGCGCGAACTGCCCCGATGTTTGGGCGAGGATTTCCGCCGCCATATCGTGGATTATCTTCTCCTTAGGAATCGCAACCGTGATCGCGCTCAATTCGCTTAACGCTCTGATTTGAGGTTCGAAAAGGCGGTCGTCACACATGAAACCCGGGATCAGGACAAGCGGTTTCATCCGGACGATTTGGCGCCTGTAGCCAGGCTGGTCAGCTTGGCCCATGCAATTTCAGGATCAACAGCGCCAAAGCCTGCGAATGTGCCAAAGCCGCAATCTGATCCGGCGATCACGCGGTCAGAACCGACGATTTCTGTAAACCGTTCAATGCGTTGACGGACAAGTTCCGGGTGTTCCACGAAATTTGTTGTGGTGTCGACAACGCCGGGGACGAGGATTTTGTCGTCCGGAATGTCGGATTTACGGTCGCGAAAGACGGTCCATTCGTGGCCGTGGCGCGGGTTGGAGGTTTCGAACAACACGTAACGTGCCTTGGCGGACATCAGTGTGTCGAACATTTTTGCCATGTCGATATCGCAGACGTGAGGGCCCTCGTAATTTCCCCAGCAGATATGGATGCGCACTTTTTCCGCAGGCACGTCGGAAAGCGCGTGATTGAGTGCCTCGACATGGGACTGAGCGATTTTCACAAACTCATCATCCGACAAATCGGTAAACAACATATGTCGCGAGAGCGCGAGGTCGGGGCAGTCAAGTTGCAAATCAAGCCCCGAGGCGACGATGGTTTCGTATTCGGCCTTCATCGCTTCGGCGAGGGCCGCAAGATAGGCCTCACGCGTTTTGTAGTAATCGTTTTGCAAAAACAGGGAGATAACGCCTGGAGACGCGGCGTTCATAAAGCCACGATCGACACCGTGGGTGGCCATCGCGCCTTTCAGATTGGCGATGTCTTTGTCCAACTCACCTTGCCCTTTTGACGTGACTTCGCCCACGCACATGGGGCGCGCGTACTTGGGTGTGCCGCCGTCATTTGCGAGGCGTTTGAGATAAGTTGGATACAGTTTTAAGTCTGCGGGGGCGTTTCTGGGACTGTCGCCGTCGAAGCCGGTGTAGCGGTCTTTGACGTATGTTGCGTAGGAAATTTTCGAGGTTTCGCCGTCGCTGACGATGTCGATGCCGGCCTCTTTCTGGCGGCGAACAAGCATGTCGACGTGGTCGGCCATAACTTTGTCGAAGGTAGCGTAATCGTAAGGTTCTTTGCGTTCACGGGCGAAGATTTGATCGACGACGTCCTGGCTGCGTGGAAGGCTTCCGACGTGGGTGGACAGGATGGTCATGGGGCAGTTCTCCGGGTCAATTTGGCTATGTCGGTGCAACGTCGGTTTAACGTCGGTATCGCGTCGGTGCTGGCGTTCTTTATGTTCAGGGTTTGCTTACGTTTTGCTGTCAAAGTGCGGGATACTCGCGAAAAGGATTGGTCTGTTTGACCGAACGTAGTGGCGAAGGTTGAAGACTAGGGTCTCCATGTAAGGCCCGCAGCATCTTTGGTGGATCGGATGCGATAAAGGCTGGCTTCCCCCGTCATCGACGGGGCGAGATGGAGATTTGCGCCAGGCTTCACAAGGCAGGTATCGCCGGGAGCGAGGGTATTGGTGTCCCCATTAACATCGGCGCGCCAATGGCCGCGTACGGGCATCAGGACCTCGTTGGTCGCGACTTTGTATGGCGCGTCAGGGAGGGACCCGCGTGTGAGGAACTCGACTTCGAAGCCGGGCTTGTCGCGCAGCATCGCGTTTTCGCCAATGACTTTCGCAGGTTGCTTGTCCGCCAGAGCCATCATGTCCCAATAGCGCGCGACGTAGTGCGGCACGACATCGAGAGTTGTCGGTTCAGGGAAGGCGGCCAGTTCCGCGTCGCTTAGAAGTGGCATGGGCTGCACGCCGGCGGGCAGGCTTTGGCCTTTCTTGGTGTCGTAGAGTTTGCCCTTTTCGGACAAGACCAGGCCGTGGTCGGCAGCGTCGGTGATGACTTGCGGCGCCCAGATGACCCCTCCGCCGGCGTCGTCACCGCCAAGGATCGCCATGATCATTCCGTAGTCGGTACCGATGTTTTCAAAGCCGCGAAAAATGCCGGTCGGGATGTTTATGATGTCACCCTCTTCCAGTGTTACTTCGCCCGCATTGCCCCAGCGACCCCAGAAGAACCGCCAGCGCCCTTTGGCAACGAAGAAGACTTCTGCGGTGCGGTGGGAGTGGAGCGAGTTTCGGCATTTTGGCGGTTGCCCCGCCGCGCCGATATTGAAGCCGATGGGGTCAGCGATGTGGACGTGTTGATCCGGGCTTTCCGACACGCCGCCGCCGATGATTGTGAAGTTTTCCTTCTGGTTCGAGCCCGGCGTATGGGCGTCGATGAAGGCAGTTTTGCACGGTTGAAGTTCGCCGTAACGGACAATTTGCGCAGTCATATCAAGTTTTCCTTGTCGGCGAGTTGGGCGGGGAGCTGATCGGTTTCGTGGGCCACTTTGCGCATGCGGGGGCCAAGCATTTCTTCGACTTCAGCTTCGGTGAACATATGTGCCACGTGGTTATCCATCAGCCTTGGGCCATCAGGATCTGCTTCCAGATCGCGATCTCATCGTAAAGCGTGAATTCGCGACGCAGGCCCCAGGGGCCGAATTCTGCGTGGGACATGCCGAAGACGTGGACGTGTGCGCCGGTGGGTTTGCCAAATGTGCCCCAGCCGTCGTGAATGCCGTCAAGCGACCAACGGATCGCCGCGCGCGGGCTAAGCATATCGCCGTCCATGCCGATCTGGTGGTTGATGGTGAAAGTGGCCGCGGGGAAAGATGATCTGAGGCCAACCCAGAACTTCACCATCTCGTCACGGCCAATGGCGGTTTGTGCGCCCGCGTATTCGCCGATGGCGGCGCGGTCGTAGTCGTTCACGATGTGGTTGAAATCGTGGTCCATAATGCGGCTCAACGTTGCGGCGTATTTTGCGCCCCATTCGTTTGCATTGCCGCGACCTTTATAGTCACCCTCGATGTCGGAATCCAGAGTGAAGGGTTTGCTCGCTTTGTCTGCGCCACCCTCGCTTTCGATGATTTGGGCAGAGTAATCGCGCGGGTCCATGCCCATTTGACGGACCATTCCGCCGTAGTCGCGCACCAGCCATTCATCGTAGATTGTGTCGTTTTTTGCCGCACAGTCGGCGATGACGCGGACGACCCAGTGTTTGCCGGTGGCGGCTCCGAATTGGCCGTCGCGGGTGTGGGTGGCTTTGGTCAGCAGGCGGTGCGAGGACAAAAGCCCGTGCTCGGGGTCGTCGGAATAGATGACGTCTTCGCCCAATAATTCGCGGTCGGGAAATTCGTTAATTGTCGCCATGGTCGAGGCGATGACGGCCTGGTTGCCGCGCTGAACACCCATGGGCGAACGCACGGGGATGTCTTTGGCATAGTAGTCGTGAAGCGTGGCAATGCCGCGGTCTTCCCAGATCTCTTTGGTGATGCCGATGATGTAGTCTGGAAAATCTTTCCAGCGGTTCGAGAAGCCTTTCATCGCGTCCATCCTGTGGGTTTTCGGGCCGAGCCGCGCACGATGAGCGGTCCTTCGATTTCGGTTTTCTGTCCGGGGCGGTCGACGGAATCAATTTCGCCCAGAAGCGTTTCGATGGTGGCGTCGACCATACGATTGACCGGTTGGCGCACGGTTGTGAGGTCGTAAGCCCCCCACGATGCAAGCGGCACATCATCGTAGCCGACGATTGAAACGTCACCGGGAATGGACAGGCCAAGGTCGCTGCGGATCGCATCCATGACGGCAAATGCCATGTGATCGTTGCCGACAAAGATTGCATCGGGCGGTTCGGGTAGCGTCATAAGCTGGCGCGCCGCTTCGGCGGCGGTGTCGCGATTGTACATGCCGTCGATGAGATGCGTGGGTTCCGATCCGTGGGAGGCAAGGCCTTCGATCAGCCCGCGTTGACGGTCGCGACCTGTGGAGGACCCGGACCAGCCTGCGATGTGGGCGACGCGTTTATGGCCACCTGCGACAAGGAAATCGGCGACCTTGCGGCCTCCATCGAAGTTGGCGGAGGTGACTGTGGACAACCCCGAGCCGTCTTGTCCCCGGTTGAAAAGGACCACCGGAATGCCTGCATCTGCGCAGCGCTCGGCAAGATCTCCGTTTACCGCGACGCTGGCGGCGACGATACCGTCGACTTGATAGTCAAGAAGTTCCTGCACGATCTCTTCAACGCCATCGGTTGAGTTTTTCGCCATGAAAACAAGGATATGGTAGCCGCGTTCCTGCAAAGCGGCAGAGAGGCGTTCAAGTGCAACCGGGTAAAACTGATTGTCGAGGTAGGCGACCAACAGGCCGATAATGCGGCTTTTGCCGGTGATCATGGCGCGTGCGATGGGGTTGGGACGATAGCCGAGTTCCAGCGCGGCTTTCTTGACTTTGGCGGCTGTGGTCGGACTTGCCGAGGCGCCCGGCGTGAAGACACGGCTGACGGCGGATTGGCTGACGCCTGCAAGGCGCGCCACATCAAGGGAGGTGATTTTGCCCTGTGCCATCAGTCTGCGGTCCAGCCCCCGTCGATTAAAAGCGAGGTTCCGGTAACAAGCGAGGATGCTTCAGACGCGAGGTAAGTGACCGCGCCCATGATATCACTGACTTCGCCTATGCGGCCCAGTTTGATCTTTTCTTCGATCCACGCGACGCGCTCGGGGTTGTCGAAGGTTTGTTCGGTAAGAGGGGTCCGGATGAAGGTCGGGCAGATGGTGTTGACGCGAATGCCACGCTTGCCCCATTCGATCGCCATCGATTTGGTGAAGCCTTCGACGGCGTGTTTTGTGGCGCAATAAACCGCGCGATCGATGCCGCCGACATGCGCCATCTGGCTGGAGATGTTGATCAGGCTGCCGGGTTTTTGCGCCTCGATAAGACCGCGCGCGACGGCGCATGTTAGGAAATAAGCGCCTTTGACGTTCAGGTCCGACACGGCGTCGTAGTCTTGCGGCGTTGTATCAAGAGCGGGCGTATGACGGGCAAGACCGGCGGAATTCACAAGGATGTCGAAGGGTCCGTTGGTAGATAGGGCCGTATCCGTCGCGGCGATGTCGGCCACATCCAGCGGCAGGATATCGACGCTGAAACCTTCCGCGCCCATCTTGTCAGCGAGCGCCTGAAGCGGCGCTTCGCGGCGGGCAGCAAGCGTGACGTGGGCCCCGGCTTCGGCGAGGGCAACGGCGCAGCCTGTGCCGATACCGGATGAAGCCCCGGCGACCAGCGCGCGCTTGCCATCAAGGCGGAAGGAAGGTGTTTTGGGTAGGGTCACATCGAGGCCTTTGGGTATGCGATGCCGCGAAGCGGCGGGAAGTCGGCGTAGCGTGGTTTTCGGGTTGCCGCGTCCTCGGGCGGTATTTTTCCGTCGGCGTATAGCTTTCCCTTCGGGGCCACGTAACTCAGGATAGAGCGCTC
Organism: uncultured Boseongicola sp.; assembly: GCF_937988555.1. Classification (NCBI taxonomy): domain Bacteria; kingdom Pseudomonadati; phylum Pseudomonadota; class Alphaproteobacteria; order Rhodobacterales; family Paracoccaceae; genus Boseongicola; species uncultured Boseongicola sp. Next base: position 13,394 of record NZ_CALJXO010000051.1, read on the forward strand.
GGGCGCTTCGCGCCATGTCACATTGAAGGCCGCGAGTTTCGGGAAGAAATATAACTGGTGGTAGTCGAGATGGTCGTGGATCCACCATGCGAGGTCGCACCAGTCACGGCCCTTCCCAAACTGATCGGCGAACCATGGAACGGCGATGCAGGCAGTGGCGCCCATGCGCCCCGCCGCATCGCGCCGGTCCCAGATGTGGCCGGCATAGTTCAGTTCGTTGCGCGAACACTTCTGTGGTTTCACATCTGTCGCGCCAAAGTGGTTGAGGTCAGGCGAGCGGTAGGACGACCTGATGTGTACCGGACCGAAGGTCTCGCACAGCGGGTCGAGAATTTCGGCGCAGAGTTTGGTGCCCGCTGCAATCGCAAGGTCCGGGTCTTCGGGGATATTGGGTTTGCCGTAGAAATTACCGATCTCGGAATAGAGAAAATCGCGCATGAAGAAGTGCGGCGAGAGCCGTACCCGGCCCAAATCCTCCAGTCCTGTGTAAGTTCCGGGTTTGCGTTTTGCCATGTCTCTACTCGGCTGCGGTCCCGTAGGCGACGTTCTTGCCGCCGTACCGCCGCACGCGAATGTTGCATTGTTCGGCGTGGCCCACAAACCCTTCAAGCATACAAAGACGCGAGCCATATTCACCGATCATTGTGGCGGCCTCGTCTGTAGTGATGCGCTGATAACTATGTGTTTTCAGGAATTTACCGACCCACAGACCGCCCGTGTAGCGGCCCGCCTTTTTGGTTGGCAGAGTGTGGTTCGTGCCGATGACTTTGTCGCCGTTGGCGACATTGGTGCGGGGGCCGAGGAACAATGCACCGTAGCTGTGCATGTGTTCGAGGAACCAATCATCGCGGTCGGTCATGATCTGCACGTGTTCCGAGGCAATGTCATTGGCGACGACCAGCATCTCGTCGTAGGTGTCGCAGACGATCACCTCGCCGTAGTCGTTCCACGAGGTGCGCGCTGTTTCCGCTGTGGGTAGGATCGCGAGGATGCGGTCGATTTCCGCAAGTGTTTCGATTGCGAGTTTTCGGGAATTGGTGAGCAAAACGGCGGGAGAATTGTAGCCGTGCTCGGCCTGGCCGAGAAGATCGGTGGCACAAAGCTCGGCGTCGACGGTGGTGTCGGCGATCACCATGGTTTCGGTGGGACCTGCGAAAAGGTCGATGCCGACGCTGCCGTAAAGCTGGCGTTTGGCTTCGGCGACGAAGACGTTGCCGGGACCGACGAGCATGTGGACGGGATCTATTGTTTCAGTGCCAATCGCCATGGCGCCGACGGCTTGCATGCCTCCAAGGACGAATATTTCGTGCGCGCCGCCCATATGCATGGCCGCGACGATGGCCGGGTGCGGCTCGCCTTTTTGCGGCGGGGCCGAGGCGACGATGCGGGGCACGCCGGCGACGGACGCGGTCAGCACGGACATGTGGGCCGAGGCCACCATCGGGAATTTGCCGCCGGGGACGTAGCAGCCAACGGATTGCACGGGGATGTTTTTGTGCCCCAAAATCACGCCGGGGAGCGTTTCAATTTCGATGTCGGTCATCGAGGCGCGTTGGGCTTCGGCAAAGGTGCGGATTTGCGTTTGGGCGAATTTGATGTCGTCCATATCGCGCGCGCTGACCTTTTGCATGGCCGCGTCAATTTCGGATTGTGTGAGGCGGAAGCTTGGCGGTTCATATCGGTCAAATTTGGAAGACAGGTCGCGAATGGCGGCGTCACCGCGCGTTTCGATGTCTTTCAGCGTCGTCTCGACGACAGCGCGGACGCGTGCGTCATCTTCGGCCCGTTCGCTTTCAGGCTTGCCGGATTTGAGTTGGGTGATGGTCATGCGCTTTGTCCTGACTTTGGATCAATGTTCTGGTGTTGGCGGTGTTTTGTCGCCGCTATCGTAATGCTCCCAGCCTTCCCCATCAAAGACGTCGTGGCCTAACTGCATAAGAACGCTTGCGAAATCGACTGACACGGGATTGTCGACGATGCGGCCGTCTTCGACTCGCCAGAAATCCATGTAAGGGATCTTGACGCGCTTGCCGGTCGCAGGAATGCCCATAAAGGTGCCGGAATGCGTGGCTTCAATATGGCCGAAACAGGCGGCCCATTCACCGTCAGCCATGAACTTTTCGGTCTTGTAGTCGCGGTCGGTGAAGGCTGCGCGAATAGGGAGTTGCCAGTTTTTCCGGAAAGCGTCGACGCCTTCTTTGGTGCCGCTCCCCTGATTGCCACGCCACAGGAAGTCCTCGTGGAAGTACTGCGTCATGTCGTTTTCGCCAGCGGCGAGGCCGTCTTCCATGCGGCGCACTGCGGCAAGGGTTTCGGCGGATTTGGCGTCGTGGGTCATGAGGCGTCCTTAGAAATGCAGAGGTCGATCAGCGCCACAGACGGCAATGCCCGTCGCGCCAGCGCATCGGGGATGCGTTTCGTGCTTTATTCGAACCGCTCGCCGGATGTGGCGTCAAAGAGGTGGCAGATGCTTGCCGGAATATCAGCGCTCACCGGATCGCCAATTTCGGCGCGGTAGTCCTTATGCGCTTTGACCGAAACCATCGCGCCGCCCGCTTTGACAGTGACCATCGTCGCATCGCCCAGAAGTTCGAGCGAATAGATCGGCGCGCTTATGGCCCCTGTGTCAGCAAGCCCTGCGTCTTCGGCACGGTAGCCGAGCGTGATAGGGCCATTGTGATGTGTCGGCAGACCTTCGATGCGGACGTTTTTGCCTTCAAAAACGCCGTTCGTAAGGCTGCCTTCCATCAGGTTCATTGCCGGATTGCCGATGAAGCTTGCGACGAAGGTATTGGCGGGTTTGTCGTAGATATCGGTCGGGGTGCCGAGCTGCTGGACGATGCCGCGCGACATGACAACGACGCGGTCGGCAAGCGTCATAGCTTCAATCTGATCGTGCGTCACGTAGACGGTTGTGACCTTCAATTCGTGGCTGAGGTTTTTGATCTGCGCGCGCGTCGAGACACGTAATTTTGCGTCCAGGTTCGAGAGCGGTTCATCCATCAAAAAGACGTTGGGCTGGCGCACGATTGCGCGGGCTAAGGCAACGCGCTGGCGCTGGCCACCGGACAATTCGGAGGGGCGTCGGTGCAGGAATTCGGTAAGCTCAACCATTTCTGCCGCGCGCATCACGGCGTCATTGTGGGTGGCGGGGTCAATTTTACGGACTTTCAGCGGGAAGCGGATGTTCTCGTAGACGTCCAAGTTCGGGTAAAGCGCGTAGCTTTGGAACACCATGGCGACATCGCGATCTTTCGGATCAAGATCGTTGACGCGCTTGCCGTCGATCAGGATATCGCCCGCGCTGGGGTCTTCAAGACCGGCGATCATGCGCATCGTCGTTGTCTTGCCGCAGCCCGATGGCCCAAGCAGAACGAGAAACTCACGATCAGCAATTGTCAGGTCGAAATTGGCAACGCCAATAAAATCACCCCAACGCTTAGAAATGTTGCGAAGCTGGACCTCGGCCATGGCGTATCCCCTGTTCAATACTTGCGGATTGCATACGCATGCAAGCGTAAGTCCGATTCTAGAGTCTACGCAATACTTAATATTTTATGATGCATTTTGTTTTGCTATCGCAATATTTCTCTTGCGTTGAGGCCCAATGATGCCGTGTAATTGCAATCGTATGCAATAAGCTTGCGATTCGCTTCGCTTGCTTTGCACTATGCGCGAGGCGACACCTATGTCGTCCGAAATAATAGGCCCCTCGCATGAAGGGGCGGAGAAACAGGGGGTCTTTTGACCATGAACTTTTTCAAGACAACCGCGGCGTCCGCAGCCATCGTGCTGATAGGATCAACCGCATATGCCGACTGCGGCTTGTCGGGCGGCAACGTGAATATCCTTGGCAACGAATTTGGCGCCATTCAGGCGTTGGTTGCAGGTGCCAAGGAATGTGCAAATGGCTCGGTCACGGTAGAATCCAACCTGACAACAGAACACCGCGACATTCAGGTCGCCGCGATGACGGCAAACCCGGCGCAGTACACAGCGGCCATCGTTGCGAATTCGTCGATTGTGCCTTTGCTGAACGAAGGTCTGGTCCGCCCCTTGGATGATCTGATCGCCAAGCACGGCGCTGGCATCAAGAAAAACCAGATGATCTCTATCGACGGCAAGGTCATGGCGATCGCCTTTATGGCAAACGCACAGCACCTTTTCGTGCGTCAGGACATCCTTGATCAGGCAGGTGTCGCAGTCCCGACGTCTTATGAAGAAGTCGTTACGGCTGGTCAGGCAATCAAAGATGCCGGGATCATGGAGCATCCATTTGCGATGAACTCGAAGACAGGGTGGAACCTTGGTGAAGAGTTCGTGAACATGTACATCGGTACGGGTGCGGACTTCTTTAAGCCCGGAACGGCCGAGCCTGCGATCAACAACGAAAGCGGCGTTCTTGCGCTTAACACATTGAAGGCGTTGGCTGATTTGTCGAACCCTGATTTCCTGACGTTTGATTCCAACGCCACACAGGCGCTTTGGGAAGCAGGCGACGTTGCCATCGGTCAGCTTTGGGGATCACGCGCAACAGGCATGCTGGACGATGAAGGGTCAAACGAAGCGATTGTCTCGAATACGATTCTGGTGTCGGCGCCAACGGTTGGCGGCGGCGAAACACCTGCCTCGACGCTTTGGTGGGACGGCTTCACAATCGCGACCAACATCAGCGACGAGGACGCCGAGGCGACCTTTGTGGCCATGGTGAACGGCATGCGCCCTGAGGTCGTTGCGGCAAACAACGACGAAGCGGTTTGGCTTGCAGACGGATTTACCCCCGGTCCGGCGGCTGCGGGTGTGTTTGCGACGGCAAGCGGCGGCGCGCGCCCCTATCCGATGATCCCATTCATGGGTCTGTTGCATTCGGCACTGGGCGATGAACTGTCGGACTTCCTGCAGGGCAATGAAAGCGCCGAACAAGCGCTGTCTGACGTCGAAGCGGCGTATACGGCCGCTGCAAAGGAACAGGGCTTTCTCCAGTAAAACCTAAATGCCGGGGCGGAATTTTTCGCCCCGGCCCCACTGGACCCTTGGGGGCTGTCAGATGCCGCATAGAACATTCTTTTGGTTCATTTTACCGTCACTGGCTGCGATGTTTTTGTTCATCGCCCTGCCGATTGTGTCGGTCGCGTTTCAGTCCCTTTACATCGAACATGAACAAGTCCTGATCGAGGTCGAAAACTGCGGCCCCTTCGGATGCGAGAACGAGACCGTGGTCGACGCTGAGGCGTCAGCGGCGATCCGCGACGCGGAGCCACTTGGACGCTTTAACGGGCTTGGAACTTATTTTGATCGCGGCCATTTGGCGGCCGCTGAGATAAGCGAAGCATGGGCCAGCCGAGACAGTTTCGGCGGCTTTATGTCCGAGGTCATGAACCTGCCGTTCTATCGAGCTTTGGTCTTCACGCTGACCTATACCTTTGTTTGCACGCCGCTGATTATCCTTTTGGGGCTGGCGATAGCTTTGGGCGTGAACGGGTTGCCGAAGATGCTGAAGGGACCGACGATCTTCGTGTCGCTTCTGCCGATGATCATCACCCCGCTGATTGGATCGCTTATCCTGTTTTGGATGATCGACGCAGAAGGGGTGATCGGGAAGACCTTGCAGGTATTGTTTGACGACCCGAAATTGTCATTGAAAGCCTCCTCGACGCTGACGTGGATCACACTGATCGTTTATGGTGTCTGGAGTTCGGCACCGTTTGCCTTCGTCGTCTTTTATGCCGGGTTGCAGACCGTGCCCGAGGACACGCTGGAGGCCGCGATGGTCGACGGGGCCAGTCGTTGGGAGCGTGTGCGTTACGTGGTGGTGCCGCATCTGATGCCGCTGGTCGTGTTCATCACGCTTATTCAGCTGATGGACAATTTCCGGGTGTTTGAACCCATCGTTGGCTTTTCGGCTTCGGCGAATGCGACATCTCTTAGCTACATCATATTCGCCGATCTGCGTGGTGACATTGCGCGGTTCAACTCGGCAGCGGCGACATCGATGCTGACGATCATCGGAGTGTCGATCCTGTTGACGCCGGTGCTGATCCGCACATGGCGCGACTTTAACCGGAAGGGGGCCTGATCCATGGCATCCCTTGCACAAAAACGGTCTCCGGCGCTGGCGGTTCTTGCGACGAGCTTCGTGATTCTTTGGGTTGTTGTGGCGTCTTTCCCGTTCCTGTGGACCCTTTGGGGGTCATTCAAGGTGCAGGGAGATTTCTTCTCGAAAGCCGACTGGACGAACGCGCTTTGGGGCACCCGCACCATCATTGAAACGGGCGATGCGTTTACAAATCAGGCTTATTCCGGCGCGTGGATCGATCAGGAATTTTGGCGTGCGACCTTGAACACGTTTACGGTCGTGTTCTTCACGGTGATCATCTCGCTAACCTTCGGCACGCTAGGTGGTTATGCCCTTGCGCGGTCCGGGTTTCGGTATGCGTTCTGGTTGTTGATGATTGCGCTGGTGTTTCGGGCCATGCCGCATATCACGCTTGTATCAGGGTATCTGCTGCCGTTCTTTGAATGGAACGTCTGGGGGCATCTGCCGACGTCGATCATCGTCCTGGTGGCGATCAATCAGCCGTTCACACTGTGGATGCTACACTCGTTTTTCCTCAATATCCCGAAAGACCTTGACGAAAGCGCCATGGTTGACGGCTGCACGCGGTTTCAGGCGTTTCGCTACGTGATCATTCCGGTGATGTGGCCGGGAGTGATTACGACGGGGCTGTTCAGTTTCCTTCTTGCCTACAACGACTTTGCGGTGACGGCGATGCTGTTGAGCCAGGAAAATCAGACGATGGTGCCCAAGATTGCAAGCTTCCTTGGGTCGACGTTTGAGGAAGGCAATGTGATGTTTGCGGTGGCTGCGGTTGTATCTGCGACGGCGCCTTTGTTTGTACTGATCTTGTTCTTCCAGCGCCAGATCGTCAGTGGTCTGACAGCGGGTGCAGTTAAAGGTTAAGTCAGAACATGTCCGGATTTCAGGCCGAGAAGGCCGTTGTGCTAGCGCAGTATGAGGCGTTGTCTGGGGCGACGTCAGAAGATGTTGGCAGTGTCCTCGCCGCGCGCGTGGCCGAAGCGTGGGATTGGCGGGGCGTTCATCCGTTTAATGCGCAAACCGGGGCGGCGGCAGTGGCCGATACGTTCTGGGAGCCGTTTTTGGCGGCGTTTTCGCAGGTGCAGCGGCGGCAGGATATATTCTTTGCCGGACTGAACGAAATGGACGGTTTCAAGGGGGTCTGGGTAGTGTCGATGGGCCACTTGATGGGGCTGTTTGATGCGCCTTGGCTGGGCATCAAGCCGACGCGCAAAATGGCATTTTTGCGCTATGCCGAGTTCAACCGGGTTGAAGATGGTCGCATCGTTGAGACGGCGTTTTTCTGCGACATGCCGCATTTGATGACCCAAGCCGGGCAGTCACCTTTCCCTCCTGCAACGGCGCAGCATCTGGTTCAACCCGGGCCGATTTCACATGACGGGTTGTTGTTTGACGACGCACCCGCGGCGGAAGGCGAGGCTACTTTGGCAGCAATAAACGCGATGATCGGCGATCTTGGTACCTGGGGTTTGGGAATACCGCTTGAGGAAGAACTGGCGCGGACGTGGCACGACGACATGATCTGGTGGGGGCCGGAAGGGATCGGCGCCACCTACACGATCGAGCGCTATGCCAAGCAGCATTCCGGACCCTTTCGCGACGCGTTCAAGGAACGGACAAAAACCGGGCATCTGGCGCGCCTGTCCGAAGGGCATTTCGGTGGCTTTTTTGGGTGGCCGAACTTTCGCGCAATGCATGAAGGTGGGTTCATGGGAATGCCGTCGTCTCAGGGCAAACCGACCGAGTTTCGGGTGGTGGATATCTACCTTCGCCGCGACGACAAACTGGCCGAGAACTGGGTTTTCATCGATATGCTGCACTGGATGATGGGGCAAGGTGTTGATGTGCTTGAGCGGTTGGCAAAGCAGCAGGGCTGACGGGTTATTCCTGCGTTATCGAGGCTTCCCAGTTTCGCAAGAAATTGCGCCGTGTCAGGCGGTCGAGGAACGCCAGAAGTCCGGGGCCAAGGCGGATCGGGCGAAGTGCTACATTGGATTGCAGCGCGTCGGTATCTACGGCTGGTAGGCCGGACGCCGCGACCAGATCGGGGCGACTTTCAAGGGACGCAAGGAAGTTGATCATAGTTTGCGCGTCGGCAATGTTGTCAGCCTTGGTCGAGATCAGAACGGTGCGCAGCATGATGTTGGCGAAATCGCTCATCATGACGATACGATAGCCGCCACCATCTTCTAATTGGGCTTGGGCGTAGCTGCCAAGGACATTGTAGGCGATGGCAAGTTTGCCCTCCCGGATATCGTGCAGCATGTCGCCCGAGCAGCAGTAAAGCTGCGTGTCGAGGCGGCCCATGGCTTCGAGCAAGCGCCAGAAATTTTCGGACACCCGGGCGTCTTGTGTGGCCATGAGATAGCCAAAACCAGAGGTGCGCACGTCGTAAGTGCCAACCTTGCCACGGAAGCGCTCGGGTTGGTCGCGCAATAGCTCGATTAGTTCGTCGCGCGAGGTTGGGTAGGCCTCATCCGGGAAGGCCGTTTCGGACAGGATCAGGACGGCGGGCTCCTGGGTGAAGGCAAAGACCTGATCGCGCCATTTGGCCCAGTCGGGCAAAGCATCTGTGGCCGGAGAACGGTAAGTGCGCGCGAAGCCGTCGTTGGCAAGTTTGGTTTGCAGGTCCATCGCGGATGAGATCACAAGGTCGAAGGCCTCGCCTTCCGCGTGGACAGCTTTCATCAGCTCTGTGGTGCTGGCGATCGTGTAGTCGATTGATACTGTTTGATTTTGTTGTTGGAATGCAAGGAGGATCGGCTCGAACACGGCGCGGTCGGCAGTCGAGATAATCCGCAGTTCCGTTTCCGGGTTGGCGGCCGGATAGCGCGCGCGTTCTTCGATTTCAAAGGCAAACGCTGCGCTCGTCAATCCAAGGATGGCTATTATTGCCGCGGGAATATCAGTGAGACGCATGCGCCTTGGCTCCCTTCATTTCGGGTGATGTTCAATTGACCACCATGGGCGCGGGCGACCTCGTCTGCGATGGTCAGACCAAGTCCCGAGCCAACAATATCATCGACATTTGCGCCGCGCGAAAAACGGGTTTTGAGGCTGTCGGTGTCGGCCTCGCCAAAGCCCCTGCCCCGGTCGGTGAAAGACAGGCACATGGTTTCGGCGACGGAGAGATCAACGTCGATTGCACTATCGTCAGGCGAGTATTTTATTGCGTTGTCTAGGATGTTTTGGATCGCGCTTTGCAGCAGGATGCGATCGCCGGTGAAGGCCGGTGTGGTGTCGGGCGTGGTACAGCGGATGGTCACGTCTTTGAGGTCGGCGGCGGGTTCAAGCCGTTCGGCGGTTTCGCGCACCAGTTCGGCCATATCGAATGTCTCGGTCGACAGGCTATCGGTGCGGAAGGTGACCATGGCGTGGTCGAGAAGTTGACCCGCAGAGCGCGAGCTTTCGTCGATGGCGCGGATCATCTCACGCATGGTTTGTTTGTGTTCAGGCTTTTGAAGTTTGCGGTGGGTGACTTCGGCTTTTGCCCGCACTGTTGCAAGCGGCGTGCGCACGCGGTGGGCGGCTTCTGCGATGAGATCTTCGGAGCGCAAAAGCGAGGCGCGCAGGCGGGCAATGAATGTATTCAGGGCTGAAACGAAGGGTTCAAGTTCTGTCGGTGGATCAATGGCAAGGGGACGCAGATCGGCGGGTCCGCGTCGGGTGATGGCGGCAGTCATTTCTTTCAGGGGTCGCAGAGCCGACCGCGCCGCAAGAAGGCTAAGGGCCGTCGCCACAAGGAAAAAGACAAGCCCGATGCCGGTGGCGATGGCGGTGATACGTTGGGAAATCGCAGCAAGGCCGAGGCGCGTCTGAGCGACAGAGATTAGCACGTTGGACGGCACACCTCCGGCGCTAACGGTGCGCGACGCCGACACCATGCGCACTTCGTCGCCGCGATAATAAAACGTCGCGAAAGTGTTTTCCGAGATCGTCGGGGATTGGCTTGGCGGCGGCAGATCGTCATAGCCAGTGAGTGTTTCGTCGTTCACCTCGACTTTGTAGAATACGCGGTCATCGTTCGTTGTGCCCAGCATCGACAACGCGGAATAGGGCAGATCGAGGGTAATCTCGCCGTCTTCCGAGCGCAGCGCGTCGGCGATGGATGTTGCAGACGCCGCAAGGATGCCGTCTTGAGTTGCTTCGGCGGCGGTTTCGGCAAGGCCGCGCACGACGAGGAAAAGGGCCACGGACAAAAGCGCGGAAATCGCGGCAAGTTGCAGGAACAGCCGGGTGCGAATCGACCGGGTGACGGTGGGCAGTTTCACGATCTGGCGACCAGCCGATAGCCAAGGCCGCGCACGGTTTCGATGACGGCGTCCGATGGCTCAAGACGTTTGCGGATGCGCCCGACGTAAACTTCGATGGCGTTTTCGCCGACGTTATCCGAGAAGGAAAACAACCGATCGAGAAGGTAGGATTTTGAGAAGACCTGCCCCGGAGAGGTGAAGAAAACCTCAAGAAGACGCAGCTCGCGATTGCGCAGGGTTTGACCGACGCCGTCGATCTCAAGTTCTCCGGCGGTTGAACAAAGGACTGCGTTTGCGACCGTGAGACGATTGGCGGCAACACCACCACGACGGCGTAAGACGGCGCGGCAGCGGGCCTCAAGTTCAGAGAAATCAAATGGTTTGGTGATATAATCGTCTGCACCAAGGTCTAGAAGACTGACCCTGTCGGACACCTCAGAGCGCGCCGTGGTGACGATAATAGGCGTTGCCTTAGCAGCCCGTCGATGGCTTTGCAGGAAGGTGCGGCCATCCCCGTCGGGTAGCATAATATCGAGCAATATCAGATCGTAGTCCGCCGCAGCGATGCAGGCTTCGGCGCTTTCCAATGTGCCGGCGTGATCCACAGCATGGCCGTCAAGTTGCAACCGCTCGGCGACGGCACTTGCAAGGTTGGCATTATCTTCGATCAGGAGAAACCGC
>NZ_CALJXO010000052.1:0-11957 GCF_937988555.1 uncultured Boseongicola sp.
CTCCGGCCCCTATGGACGGGAGCGTGTGCATTTCGAGGCACCCCAGCAGGCCCAGCAACTGCCCACTGAGATGGCCAACTTCCTCGAGGCACCAGACAAAACCGACGCTGTCCTGCGCGCGGGGCTTGCCATCTTTGGTTCGTCACAATCCATCCATTCGAGGATGGCAATGGTCGCATCGCCCGCGCGGGTGCCGACATGGCGCTTGCACGCGCCGAAGGCAGCCCGCAGCGCTTCTACAGCATGTCAGCCCAAATTCGCCGGGAGCGTGATGCCTATTATGACGCACTGGAGCGCAGCCAGAAGGGCGAACTCGACGTGACCGACTGGCTGGTCTGGTTCCCCGATTGTCTGGACCGTGCGATCCTTCGCGCCGACGACGTGCTCGGCGAGGTCCTGCGCGAGGCGAACGTCTGGGAGCGGTTGCGCGACCAGCCGCTCCCAGACCGGCAACGCGCGGTCGTCAATCGGCTGCTGGACGGGTTCGAAGGCAAGCTCACGTCCGGCAAATGGGCGAAACTCACCAAGGTCTCCACCGACACCGCACTGCGCGACATAACCGACCTCGTAGCACTCGCAGGATTGCGCAAGGACCAGGGCGGCGGGCGCAGCACAAGATACAGCTTGGCCGTTCGGTAAGCAGCCTTTGGAGTGACTTTTCAAATGTCGTAGGTAACGTCGACATTTTCAGAAAATCGGTCGATCGGCCTGTAGACTTTTAAAAGCCACGTGCCGCCTTTGAAGGCGAGGCTTTTGCCCAGTGCGCTGTCAATGAGAGCATTCAGCGACCAGACAACCCAAATGTCCTTTTCAAGCAGATGGGTAGGCCGCCCCAGTATTGAGGCGGCCGTTTCAAGCGCGTCGATTTTGTCTTGGTCGGTAAGAGAAAAGTAGGTTTGGACTTTGGACATTATACGGCGGCCAGAACGCTCAGTTCTTGAGCCAGCCATGTCGGCGCACCTGCACGTAACGCAAAGAGCTCCTGACTTTCCTCAGCGTTTGGGTGCGGCCAGAGGCGCTGCAGAGCGTGCATTGCTTCAGATTGGCCATAATAAGCCGTTGCCCTGAAGGCGTGCCCTGCTCTGCTATGTGGCGCGCGCACCTGCCAGTTTGGCGCGTGTTGCAGATCAACATTCTGTGCACCGAGTTTGAGACGGCGGCTGGGACTAGATGCCTTTATGTGGTTGCTTCAATTGTAGTCGGTTGTTCTTCCCACCAGTCGACGGCTGAAGCGGAAACCTTGCAGATCGGAAGGCACTAGAAACTGGCTCTGTTGCACAAATCAGGCTGCGGTCAAGTTCCCCCTTAACGGCCCACTCGCTTCAAAATTAGGTAAGAAAAAGACTGCAAACCTAGCCGCTTTTCAGACCTATCATTCTGGCATGTCCACGACGGCCACCCCCTTAATGCAGTCACGTGCCAATTCGACCAGATGGGCATGATGCGTGAAGAGGATCGCCTGCCCGTTCGCTCCAATCTCGGCGCAAAGCTGCAGGGCCGCCCGAGCGCGCGTGTCGTCGAAGGTCTCCATGATGTCGTCGAGGATCATCGGCAGCGGCCCTGGATCGCGGGCAAAGCTGCGATATCCTGCCAGTCGCAGAGCAAAGTACAACTGACCCATCGTACCCGTCGACATCTGTTCCACAGGAACCGTGCTGCCGTCGGGCTGAATACCAACGAGCTTTTCGCCTTCGGCCTGGCTCCAGACATCCACGCCGGTCCAGGCGGGGGTGGTCATGGTGACAAAGGCCTCTTCGACGTCACGCAACATGCTGCTGCGCCGTTCAGCCGCAAGCCGACGCAGCGCCCCGCGCGCCGCAAGCACCCCCAGCCGGGCCACCGCCGATTGACGCGCGCCCCTACGGAGTTCTTCGCGCAGGGTTGCCTGTTCGGTGGCCAGGTCGCTGCGGTCGGCGGCCTCAAACGCCGCTCGGTACAGACGGTCAGCCTCGCGCTGCGCATCGCGGGCAGTGTCGCGGGTGTCTTGCGCGTCTTTCAAGGCCTGTTCCAGCTCTGCCGCGCGCGCGGCGTCCGGCATCCGGTCCAATTCCTCGGCAAAGAGATCGGCATCTACACCGTCACGGGTTTTCTGGCGGTCGCGGTCCGCCGTTGCCTTATCGGCACGCAGATGATCGCGTTCGACCAGCTTTCCCACCCGGTCCCGAGGCGTTAGGTCTGCCCCGCTTTGCCCTTCGAAGCAGACCGCCAGGTCCTGCTGTGCGGTGCGCAGGTCGGCATCTACGCGACGTTTCGCCCGATCTGCGTCATCTCGGCGGGTCTCGGCCTCCGCTCTTTTTTCGTCGGCGCGCGTGGCCGTCAACACGCGTGCACGCGTACGGTCGATGACCTGAACGGGGTCGGCACGGGCCTCCTCTTCAGGATCATCCATGATCCGAGCCAAGCGCTGCGATCCCTCTGTCAGGGCCGCAATCGCCTGTTTCAGGTCCTCAATCCGAGCGGCGAGCTTCTGACGATCAGCGTGCACCTGCTGCAAACTGCGCAGGTGCGGCAGGGCGATACGGATCCCTTCGAGCGAGCGATCCGGCAGAGGCAGAGTAGCCGTCAACCGGTCGAGCCTGCTTTGCGCCTCTTCGCAGAGGCTCCGGCAAAGCTCAGACTTGCTCTCCAGCTTGGCGATGGCCGTCTCGCCATCCTCCCATCTGGTCCAGGCCTTGCGGTCAGTGTCCTCCAGCGTCAAGATCCGTTGCACCTGAACAGGCAGGTCGCCCTGATCGAGGTAAAGGCCAAGAGGCCGCCCAGCATCAGCCAGCGCGTTGCGCGCATTCTGCTGCCGCGTTAGGCGGGCCGCCAGAGACACTTGCGCGTTGGAAAGGTTTGCGGCAGCTTCGCCCGCTGCGTTTAGGGCTTGTAGCCGTGCTCCAAAGGCTGAGGGGGCCGCGTTTTCGCCCAATCCCAGCGCAAGCGACAGTCTCGAACAGCGCTCCCACAGCTGGTCTCGGTGAGTAACCAAGTCGTCGTGACGCGTCTTTGCGGTGTCATGCCGAACCTCAGCCGTCCGCTTCTGACCTTGCGCTGCGAGCAACCTTTGCCGCGCCTCGGAACCAGTCAGGTAATGCGCGCGGGCGGCGTCATCGGCATACATCCTTGCCTCGAATTGATCTGCGGTCTCAATGGACAGATCGTTGCGATGACTGCTCCAAGCCATGTCACGCAGACGCCGAGTCTCTTCCGTCATGACGATGTCGACGGCGCCAGGCGCGGCCTCGAGCGAAGAAAGATCGGCCCGCGCCTCGGCCAGTTCTGCGGCGCGGGCGTCGAGGTCTTTGCGTGCCGACCCGCGCTCGGCGGTCAGGGCCGCCCAATCCCGGGCGACTTCCTCCAGTGTCTCGCGCGCGGGTAGGCCCGCATCGATGAGTTCCTTCCAGGATCCCGGCAGGCTGGCGGTGGCCTTTGTCAGACGCGCCAAAGCTTGATCCTGTTCTGTCTCCAAAGCGGAAAGATCCGCCACAGCCTGCCAAACATCGAAGGCGGCTCGCAGCGCAGTCAGGTCCTGCGGTTCCGCTGGCGCATCACCGTGTTGGGCTCGGGCTGTTTCAAAGGCTTCCTGCGCCGCGTCCGCTGAAAGGTTGGCGGTCAGGCAGTCCTGGATTGCACTGGCCAGATCCTCGAGCGCATGAGGCTCCAAGGCAACCGCGGATGCCGGCGCGTCCGGCACCAGGAGGAGCGCCAGAGCGGCGTTTATCTGGCTGGTGAGTTTCTCTTGGTCTTCGATGCGCCGGGCAAGATCGGCCCGCGCGGTGGTGGCCCGGCCCATCAGCGGTGCCCCGTCGATGGTGAGCTGATCGAGCCGTTCTAGCTCTGCAGCCAACGGCTGCGTCAGCATGTCGATCGGGTTGTCTGCGACGATCTGATCTTGCTTGGCGATTTCTTCGTCCACTTCCGTGATCCGGATCCTCAGAGCGGCAATTTTTTCGACGAGGCCCGCCACGCGCTCTGCCGCACCAGTAGGGAGATCGGGGCCGTCCGGTAAATTGGTCAGGGCCCCTGTCAGCTGCCGTATCTCCTCGGTCCGATCATACCAGACGAGCGCGGCCTTGGCCGCCGCCTGTCGTTGATGGGTCTGTCGTAACTCGGCATTGGCAGCGTCAAACGCGACTGCAGCCCCGTCACGATCGCGGCGCAGGGTGCGCTCTCGTTCCGTCGTCAGGCGATCGGCGCGCAACTCGCGGCCAATTTCTTTCAGGCGATCACTGCCTGTTTTCAGAACGGTGCCCCGACCGCGTTTCTTATGAAATTTGTCGGCCCGCTCCTCCAGCGCCTCCAGAGTTTGTGCCATGCCCGTCATGCCAGAGAGACCTGCGTGCAGAAGCTGTCCCAGATCCCCCTGCGCCGCGGCGATCCGTTCTCCGCCTTCGCGCAACCCCTTCTCGTCGAGCGAAAACCGTTCCTCGTATGCGCTCCGCATCACGCCGTGCAAAGCGCCCGACAAGATCGCCTCGTTTACCGGGCGGTCATTCGCGTCCAGCAGCGATTGGGACCTCTTGCTGTTGCGGCGCAAGATCGTGGCCCCGCGCCCAGGCAGGTCAAGCTCTGCGCCAACCAGAAGATCGCTTCGATCGAAGCGGAAGGCATAGGGATGCGCCCCGCTCTTGAACCCGAAAAGCAGTTCCAGAAAGCCGTGGAATGCCGTGGACTTGCCCGCCTCGTTCGGACCAAAGATCACCGTCACGTCGGGCGTGCCGTCATCATGCTTTGGAAAAGCGATCTCGGCCTCCTTGAAACGACCATAGCGGATCAGATCGAGCCGGTTCAGCCTCACTGCGCGGCTCCCGCGTGCAATGTCAGGGAGACTTCGGCAATAGCTTCCTCCAGAAGCACATCCAGTCCGTCCTCATCAAGCTCGTCTGTGATCTCGGATGGCAGGGCGAGACGCAGCTCTTCGAGCTGTTGCATGGCGGCCTGTCGAAAGCCATCTTCGACCAGTTCGTCGTGCATCAGGCGGACGAGATCGTCAGTCTCAGCTCCCAGTTTGCGGGGCGGCGGGGTAGATCTGACCTTGTCGAGAAATACGCCGTCGATGCTATCTAGCACCTCCGTCGCCAGCTCCGCCACCAGGTCCGTCCCATGACGGTCCGAGGTGACGAGCAGACGCACTGCCATATCGCGACCCGGCACTTGCGCGCTCAACAACGCGTCGCGCAAGCTACGCAGGACCTCCTGTTGGTCAGAACATGCCCTCAGATCCAGCGCGCATTCGGAAAATCCCAGGTGACCAATGGCGCGGCGTTCGAACTCCGGCGTGCCCTCTCCCAGGGACACGAGGGTCACGGTACCACCCTTGCGCTCGCCAAAGTGACGGGGCTGTGGGATGCCGGGCATCACCGCCAGAACCGGTTCGTCGACACGCTCGAAGGGCGCGTGAATGTGCCCGAGGCACCAGAGGTCGAACCCATGTGCCATCAGATCCCGTTCGGCGCAGGGCGCATAGGGATCATGACCCGGCGCGCCGCCAAGCGAGGTATGCATCAAACCAACGTTGCGCTTGCCAGGCACAGGTTGGGGATAATCCGGTAGGAAACTCTGCGCCACATGAGCCGCATCGAACGAAAGTCCGTGGAACGCCACGTCGCCGATCTCGACCGTTGGAGCGCCCTTGTGCAGAAGGTGGATGTTCGGCCCCAAATCTCCGTGCGCGCGGTGATCGAGCAGTGCATCGTGGTTACCCCTGATCAGCACCGCAGGCACACCGGCCTCGGAGACACGCGACAGCTGTGCAATCAGAAAGGCGCGGGATTTTAGATCCGGGTGATCGTTGTCAAAGATGTCACCCGCCAGCACCAACGCATCGACATGTTCCGAGATCGCTAAGTCGATGATCTCGGCAAAGGTGTCGCGGCTGGCTCGTTTCAACCGGTCGCCTAAGTCGGGATTACGCAGCGCCACGGATTGGATTGGTGATCCGAGGTGAATGTCAGCAGAAACGAGAAAGCGCATCATATTCCGTCCATAGTCCCGCGAATAGTGCGGCTTCTGCGTTGATACACCTATTTTGCATTTGTTCTAATCCGTCTCTCTGTTCCTCGATGTAGCGACCGGCTCTTGCCTGACAGAGACGTGATGGTCGCGCGGCTTCCCGTCGGTCCTGCTCCAGCGTCGATGTGCTGGAAGTATGATGAGTGCAAGTGTTGGAATCATAGGCTATCCTCAACCACCAACTGCCAGGCAAACTCATGAAACCAAGTTTCACGCTCTACAACAGCCATATTCGAAAAGTTATCGGCGATTTAGCAATCCTGTCCGCGCTTGCGCTCGTGTTTGCAGTCGCGCCTGTTCAAGCGCAGACGTCGCCGAACACCCTTGATTCACCCACCAGTGACCCGCAAAAAAAGAGGTCGCTGTCACACCCGATGTTCGCGACTCAGAAATCGCAGATCGTCTAAGGCGGATTCTGGTCGCCAGTGAATGGTTTAGCTCTCTGGCCGTCTCGGTGCGCGAGGGCATCGTCTTTATCGATGGTCAGGCCGATGGAACCGATCTGTCTAACGCCGGTGAAAACCTGCTTGTCCCCGAGGAGAAGAAAGGCTCGACCCGTAGCTGAAGTCTCCCTTGCACTTCCGGCCACTAAGTTTCGCAACCACCTCGTCAAGATGCCAGATATCGCCGGGTCGAGGCAGCCGGCGACGTAATCCACGCGCGACCATTGGCCCAAATTTCGTGACCGATCTACGGATGGCTTCGGAGGATACGTCACGGCAAACTTTGTGACAAAACCGGCCAGACCCTCACGGTGCATGACAACGTGGTTCAAAATTGGGCGGCCCCCGCACCGCAAGTCACGCGGTGGTCAGCCGCGGTATTCGGATCTAGCGATTGAGATTTGTCTTACGTTGCGGGCCCTGTTTCGACTTGCGTTGAGACAAACGCAGGGCTTCATGCGGTCGATTGCGTAACCGATGAACTTGAATCTTCCAGTGCCCGATGTCTCGACGTTTTCGCGCAGCAGCTCGGAGTTGAAGATCGGACATCGTCCACGTCGTTCTGAGGGGCCAATCACGCTCATTGTGGATTCAACTGGGCTCAAGATGCATGGTGGAAATGGTTGGAACGCCAAGAAGCATGGCACCACGAGGCCACGCAAAACATGCCGCAATCTGCATCTCGCTTTCAATCCGGACTCGGTCGCCCGATCTCCGAACGCACCGCTTGAATTCCGTTTCGAGTTGGGCGCGTTCCGGGCCGACGTTGATCCCTGCAACAGCGCCGGATGCCGCCAGACTTTGAGTTTGGTAAAGTTTGAACCCCACCAACATCCGCCCCAGTCCGTAAAACCGCAGGTTTGCATTTGCAGTATTACCCACATATCTTATTTCTAGGTACAATTGGAGGCTGACATGGCAGGAACGAGCGTCACACTTGGCCCATATTGGGATGATTTTATCTCATTGATGCTAAAGGAAGGTCGTTATGGTTCAACAAGCGAGCTAATCCGCGCATCTCTGCGGCTCATGGAAGAACAAGAGGGACAACGGGCACGACTGCGCGTGGCCCTCATGGACGGCAAGCGTTCTGGCGATGCCGGACCTCTCGATATGACTGCAATCAAGGCGCAAGCGCGGGCTCAAACGAGCGCCAAGGATGCGTGAAATCCGGATTAGCGAAGCCGCCAAATCTGATCTCATAGACCTCTGGGCCACAACGTTTGATAAGTGGGGCATGGATCAAGCCGATCGATATCTTGATGATATTGATCGTTCCCTCCAGAGCCTCGCCGAAAGCCCGTTTCTGGGCCCTGAGTGTTCAGAAATCCTAATCGGTGCCAGACGTTTGCTCACCGGACGACACTTGGCGTTTTATGAAGTCTCAGAGGCCGCGATCTATGTGATACGCGTTTTGCATCAGTCTATCGACGTGCAACAGCAGCTCCGAGCTTCATGAGGCGAAGCAATTTCCGATAAGGACCAGCTAGGGTCAGGATGGTGGGCCCGCGATCCTAAGGCGCGGCAAAGCGAGAACTGGCGCCGAGCCTGGATCACTGGTCGCACAAGGGGCTCAACAATCGCGCAGATAACAGCCACCTGTCGTCGGGTTAGAGCGACGCGGAGACCCGGCGGACCGCTGGTTCAAGCGATTGCGGTCGCACCCGCGATCTCATCAGTCAAATGCACGAAGGATCGACACCCACATGGGCGGAGACGCCGCCATGGCGGCTGCGGGCACCGCCGAGTGCCTGATCAGTGCCAAAGCACTGGCGTGCGAAACACAACACGCAACGAAACAGATGCGCTACACTTGATTTGTTTGGTGCAGTCATTGCGTTTAAGCCTTTCTTGAGGTTCGCAGCAAAGGAGAATGCGCATGAACATGATGGCTCACCGGCAATTTCCCCCGGGGGCCCAGGAGGCCTGCGATCGCACGCGCTCCTTGACGCCAGTGTTCTCTATCCGGCCCCGATGCGCGACCTCAATGGATGACACGATGCGCACTGAGATCGCGGCGCGGCTCGTCGAGGAATACGGCAGTCCAGCAGCGGCTGCCGATGCGGTTTGGGCGCAAGCGCGTGAGAACACATGGTACCGGGAGGGGGAGTAGACTGAGCGGTATCTGTTGCGTACCGCCGTTGCGGTGGATGTACGCAACGAAGCCGCACTTTCGTTTCTGGTCGCCTGGCATGGTCAGCCCATTGGCCAGCTCAGTCACGACGGATTTGAATGGCGATGGCAGCCACAGGACGGGTTTGATCTGCCGCTCGTGTAACAGCGGGTTCCGGGCAGGCTTCCTCCCTGCATACTGTCACTGTTGCCTGAAGGCTGGCTGGAGAAGGTTCTCAAGGACAAAGACGAGCGCGCTGTGCTGCGCTCGGGCAAACGATATATGTCCAACATTACGATCAGCGAAGACGCAGGCGAGCTTCCGTCGCCACCGGCAGACACTCTGGCCGTATCGTTGTCCCGATATACCCGCAACGGTGTGTTTACTGGACGCTATGCTGGTCCGGGGCGCGGCAAGCTTGAAGCAGACTTCGAGGCGGGGCTGGCGCGCCTTTATGAGCGGGCGGACACACCGCGCCTGTCTGGCGTTCAGATCAAGGCGCCTATGGTTTTGGCGCGGGATGGTCAATTGTCGCCAAGCGCGGGCCTGCCGTTCACCCATATCCTGAAACCGGCGGGAACAGCTGGGTTTCAGGGGCTTCCCGTGATCGAATATCTTGCGATGTCTCTTGGCCGTACTTCGGGGTTGGAAGCGCCTGACATCGCTCTGGTCCCAATGCCGGATGACATGCCCCCAGCCTTGCTGGTCGAGCGGTGCGATATCCGCACATCGCGCGCGGATGAACGCCGTTTTGCCTTGGAGGACCTGTGTTCGGTTCTCGATTTGCCCCCTGACGCCAAATACGATGGAACAATCGAGCGGATAACCCGCGCAGTTCAACCGCTGTCGACATCTGCCGGGGAAGATCTGCCGTTGGTGATCAAGCGCGCCCTGTTCGCCTGGTTGATCGGCGACGGCGATATGCACTTGAAGAATTTGGCGCTCCTAAAGATTGCCGGGCCTGCTGCGGATCGTTTCAGCACGATCCGCCTCGCGCCGCTCTATGATGCGGTCACGACCAGGGTCTTTCCGAGCCTTGAACATGACCGCATGGCCCTGAAACTGAACGGCAAAGATGACCGTTTGCGGCGCAGCGACTTTATGCAGATGGCGGCGATTGCGGGCTTGTCAGCGGCTGATGCTGATAACGAGATTGACCTTTTTTTGCAACGTTTTACCGAAGCCATCGACAGGGTTTCTTTGCCTGATCTGCCCGGCATGGACCGTGATATAAAGGAACGAGCAGAGGCGATGGTTTCTATTTGTAGGGAGCGGGTTACGGCAGTCGCTTAAATAAAGCGACTTTGAACGTCTTTAGATCAAATCGAAATCGCTGTTTTGAAAAAATACGAAAACTGTATTTCCACCTAAGCGATGGCCGTGTTGCATAGATCAACGTCAACTGGGAACGCGCCCTCCCCGAGACGGAATTCAGGCGGTGCGTTCAAAACTTGGGCGGCCAAGTCCGGTCATCCGGTTGAGAACCCGGACGCCAATCTTGGCTTCTGTTTTCTGATTTTCGAAGTTGCGCGCCTTTGGCTTGGGCCCGATAACGGCTTTCCAGCGGCCCATGAGAGTTTCACCTCGGCTGCGTTGATTGTAGCCAGTGGCTTTCTGTCAGGCCATCCGCCCGCGGGCTGCGATCTCGGCGATATGGCGGTCACGTGCCGTCGTATCTTTGGCCCCATTGGGGCTCAGTATTGCGTTCTTGGGAGGTGAGATCGATCGTCGATCCGAACCGAGCGGCTAGCAAATCAGATGTTGGTTCTCCGTCGTAAGCTCCATCTGCGAGGAACAGATCGACCGGGCCGTCGACTTGATCCAACAGACCTGGCAGCGCCGTCGGATCGCCGACGTCATCCTTGGTTAGGTCCGCGCATACAATCTCGCCGCTGACAAGATCAAGACCGAGGTGGAGCTTGCGCCAAGAGCGCCGTTTGCGCTTTGTATTATGCTTTTGCTCAAGCCATTTCTTACCCGGCAGGCGCATGCACAGCATGCTGCCGAGCGGGCGCCCTCGCCGAAGACCTTCAGGCCGGTACTATCCACCACCAAATGGACCGGATCGGATCGGTCGGTTTTATGCGTCGCAGGCAAAGTCAGTCCCTTGCCCCGGCGCGAGAGCGTGGAGAAATCTGGCACCGCGATCTCGACACCAAGCAAGGTCGCGACACTACCCATGAAGCCTTGTGTCTGGCGCAACGGTTGCTTGAAGACAGCGCTCAGGGTCAGGCAGATCTTGATCGCCAGGTCTGAATATGTCCGCTGACCACCCCGCGTCGCCCGGCGCGGTGCCCGCCACAAACCAAGCGCCTCTTCGCTGACCCAGACCGTCAAATCCCCGCGACGCCGAAGGCTTTCGTTGTAACTCGCCCAGTTGGACACACGATACTTTTGCTTCGGAATTTTGCCTCGGCGGTTAGCATTGAATTTGTGCGGCATGCTCAGCATCCTGAATGGGAAGGAGTAACCTCAGTATCAGGCTGAGAACGATCCCTGCACAAAGCCATCCAGAAGTGTGTGATCCACATCCCAGATGGAAAGCGGGCGCCTGAGCAGCGCCCGCCGATGTTTCAGACTTCAGAAATCGAAGTCATCAATATTGCCGGCATTGAATGTTGTCAGCGCCGCTTGCGTATTGATCGAGTTACCTTCGTTGATGGTGATCGTGCCAAGGTTTGGCACCTCGAACGTTCCGCCGACCATGTTGGTCATCGTGCCGTCCTTCAGACCGACTGCAAAGTAGGCAGCAAGCCAACCTTCGTTGTAAGGCGACCAAAGCTGGAAGCCCTCAACTGTGCCGTCTTTGACAAATTCGCGCATCTCAGACGGAAGTCCTAGACCCGTGACCTTGACTTGATCGGCAATACCACGGCTTTGCACCACTTGTGCGGCAGCCGCGATCCCGACCGTTGTTGGCGCGATTACGCCTTTCAGGTTCGGATAGTTTGCCAGAAGCGCTTCCATTTCAGTGGTCGACTTCTCTGGCTGGTCGTCGCCGTAGACAGTCGCCACAAGAGTCATATTTGCATATTTTGCATCGTTGGCGATCGTCTCGTTCATGCCATCAATCCAAAAGTTCTGGTCGGGTGCCTCGGTCGTAGCTGAAAGAATAGCAATCTCGCCCTCATAACCGATCAGAGAACCAACCATCTCGATCTGGTCGGCGCCAACCTTAGTGAAATCTGTCGGCAGGATGGTGGCATCGCGGTACTGCTCATTCCCAGTGATGTCGCCGTTAACTGTCAGCACCAGAATGCCTTTATCACGCGCCGACTGGAACACTTGGTTCAGCGCATCAGGTGAGTTCGGGGAAATCGCAATCACATCCACGCCGCGCTGTATTTGCGCCTCAAGGAAAGGAATCTGCGAAGTGGCCTCAGCCGTCGCAGGGGCCACGAATTCGA
>NZ_CALJXO010000053.1:0-2928 GCF_937988555.1 uncultured Boseongicola sp.
ACGTTGGTTTGGACAAGCAGTGACCCCACCCTGATGAAGCGCGTGATGACGACCTATCAGGCGGTCTACGCCGATGCCAGATTGCCTAGGTCATTGCCAATGAGACTGGCGTTGGCCGGGTTCTCCAGCATATCGGCGGAAAGTTTTGTGGTTTTGAACACCAGCTTTGGCGAGGACACGTACACGCCAATCGGCAGGGTTCGCAACTTCCATTATGGACAGTTCCTCGGAGTTCAGTTCGCAGGAGCAAGCAGCGTGGTTGGAAGACCAACAGGAATTAGAAAGAACGGGTGGATTCTTCTTCTCGCTTAATCGCTACCTGATTTCGGCACACAGGTGAGGCGCTGGAATGCCGGCCCCACAAAGCGGACCAATGGATGATCTCCATCAGGCGGCTCTCCGCCGAAGTCCGATTATCGTCATCGCTATGATTGCTCCTACGGCGTTGAAGCAAAGGTCGAGCGCAGTGTTAATATAGCCTCCGACATTGGTGTCGGGGACCATTAGGACGGCCGAGAACTCGATGATTTCGTTCAGCGCGCCAAGTCCCATGGATGCCAATACCGGATAAACGAGAGCGGTTGCCGTTCCATGCATTTCGGGAAAGTGACGGGTGAGCAGATGATGCAGTACCCAGGCCGTGACCCCGAACCCGTATGCATGGACCAATTGATCAAATTTCAGAATGAACAGGCGTTCTGCTTCCACAATTGGAACGAGGTGCAGATTGTAGAGGACGGAATCGCCGATTGGCACACCGCCACCGGCCATGTGCATCAGTCCCCAAACCGAAAGCGCCCATAGCATCGCCAGAGTGTACTCTGCCTTTCCGAGCGAAAGCCCGACGAGCAGAACGAGACCCACCATCGTTATCACGTAGACAATGAACTCGTAGTTGCCGATGGAAACGAACCAAAGCGTAAAGGCAACGATGTAAGCCACCGTGAAGTATGCGACGCCATGCTCCCCGCGAGATAGTATTCTTTTCATAAGCGGTATGTATCGTTTTCAGAAATCCGTTCATTGATCGGAGTCAAGTTTGAGAGATGCCCTCTCGGTCTGATTGACCGACGAGATGAAATGACAGCTTTGTCCGGAGGCTGTGTGAAAACTCGGGATTCTTCATGATTTCGCGCCGCTCGTTTTCGGGAGTTGCTATATTGATGGTTCAGCTCGACCAGAAGGCGCCCAAATCTGGCAATTTCTGGCATTTGTAAAAGCTCTCGATAGTTTTCACACAGCCTCTCCGCAGAGGGGTCATCGGCGCCGAATGCCGGGCATGGCAAATAAACTCTGAAACCGACCTACTATTCCTCGTGAATCCGGCGCTCCCATCAAGTGTCTTTGATCCCTGTGGGTTGGAGAAAATAGCAGTCGAAGCCGCTAAATCTCCATCGGCAGATAAATAGGGAAAGTGGCTTAACTAGCTCTGCCTAATTTGTATGCGGGTACCAGTGATTGACATAGTTTAGGAAAATTTTCCCGTTTGGGAGGGCATTTTTGAAATAGAGTTCTGTTTCTACTTATTGACAAGGCTGTCAACGGATCAGATGTCCGGCTTGTTGAAGAGGGGATTGTGATGCTGCTTGAACAGTATGACTGGGGGCTGGACGCTCGCACACTACAGGTTTTGTTTGCGCTTGGCCTTGGTGCTACGTTCGGCTTTGCGGCCCAGATAACTAGGTTTTGCCTTCGCCGCGCTGTCGCCGGCGATTTTCAAGATCGCGGACGGGCAGGTGCAGTTTGGCTGACGGCCTTGGCTACGGCAATAGTATGTTTTCAGCTTGCTGTTGCCGCCGGATGGGTTGACCTCGCAGGACATCGCTATCTCGATGGAGAATTGCCGTTTCTGGCAATTATTTTCGGAGGTTTAGCGTTCGGTTCGGGCATGATTCTTACGAGGGGGTGTCCGTCCCGCCTAACTGTGCTCGCCGCAACAGGCAATTTGCGCGCAGTTGCGGTGCTAGTAGTTTTTGCTATCGTTGCACACGCTACGCTCAAAGGCGTTCTGTCGCCTGCACGCACCGCACTCGGGTCTGTAAGCGCTGACCTTCCATTCGGCACTATTTCCGAAATTCCATTCGGCGCGACCATTGCCTCAGCCGTCGTGGTATTGGCCGCCATCTTCATGATCTACCGTCATCGCCCCGCGATAACAAACGTGGCTCTCGCTTCAGCCATCGGCTTAGTTCCGGTTCTCGGATGGGCAACAACAAGCTTTCTTGTATTCGATGATTTCGATCCGCTGGTAGTGCAGTCCGCTGCCTTTACTCTACCTTGGTCTGACACGTTGTTCTGGGCAATAGCCTCCAGCGCGATACCCGCAGGTTTTGGCACTGGCCTCATTGGCGGTGTGTTGCTGGGCAGCTTCCTTAGTGCAACCGTGCGCGGCGAATTGAAGCTTGAAAGTTTTGAAAGTCCGACTCAAACGCTGCGCTATACAGCCGGTGCGGTTTTGATGGGCTTTGGCGGCGTTTTAGCAGGAGGCTGCACCATTGGCGCCGGCCTTAGCGGCGGTGCAACGCTCAGCATCGCGGCTCTGCTTGCGCTTGTGAGCATCATGGTTGGTGCGGCCTTGGTCAGCCGCATGGTTGATCGGGAACCGGCGTTCGTACCTGCTTGATATCTGACGCTCGCAAGAGATCTGGCACTTTGCAGCACAAGCGAAGGACGCGATTTCAGTCCGGCCGCTCTGGGCTCGGTGCCGTCATTCCGCACCTGTGCGCACAACGGCCGCTTAAGATTAACGAAAGTCGCAGTTTTGTTTCATTCAGTTGATATGACTACAACAGAGGTGGTCGCGGACTTTCGGACCATTTGTTAAGGTGGATCGCTTGATGAGAGAGAAGATCCAGAATGAAGAAACGAAAGAACCATTCGCCTGAGTTCAAGGCCAAAGTTGCGCTTGAAGCCATCCGCGAGGAGCTG
>NZ_CALJXO010000054.1:0-6013 GCF_937988555.1 uncultured Boseongicola sp.
GATCGTCTGATTGCCCATGCCAAGTCGCGGGGCACGGTATGGTTCCCAACGCACGCCGAACTTGCCGCATGGGTGACAAACCCAGATGCCTACAAGGAACAAACGAAATGACTGACTTTTCCCATCTCATCCGCGAAGCCAACTTAATCGACGGCCAATGGGTTGCTGCAGATGACGGTGGTACCATCGATGTCACCAACCCGGCTGACGGTACCGTTATTGCGCGCGTGCCAAATTCCGGTGCCACCGAAACTCAGCGCGCGATCAACTCCGCCCACACGGCCTTCCCGGAATACGCGGCCATGCCACTAAGCGAACGCGTTGCCCTGATGCGAAGACTTCATGACGCGATCTTGGACAACCACGAAGCAATGGCGGCCATGCTGACGGCCGAACAGGGCAAACCGCTGTCAGAGGCACGAGGCGAGGTCGCATCCTCCGCGGCCTATGTCTTGTGGTTCGCGGAAGAGGCTCGTCGCACGAACGGTGCGATCATCCCGGCACCCATACCGGGCCGAAAGCTTCTAACCACGCGACACCCTGTCGGTGTCGTCGCCGCAATTACGCCCTGGAACTTCCCGTCCTCCATGCTGGCGCGCAAGCTCGGCCCGGCCCTTGCCGCAGGCTGCACGACGATCGTCAAACCCGCCAGCGCGACGCCCTTATCGGGACTGGTTTGGGGGCATCTGGCCGAGCAATGCGGATTTCCGCGGGGGACAGTAAACGTGTTGACCGGCAGCGCACGCCTGATTGGTGGTGAAATAACATCGAACCCGAAGGTCGCAAAGATTACGTTTACCGGCTCGACTGCGATCGGAAAGCAATTGCTGGCCGAGGCTGCGAGCACGGTTAAACGCATGTCAATGGAATTGGGCGGCAACGCACCTTTCATCGTCTTTGACGACGCCGATCTGGAAAAAGCTGTCGCGGGCGCAATCATCGCAAAGTTCCGCAATGCGGGACAGACCTGCATCTGCACCAACCGCCTTTATGTCCAGTCGGGTATCTACGATCGTTTCGCGTCTGCTTTCAGCAAGGCTGTCAGCGATCTTAAGGTTGCGCCAGGAAACGAAGAAGGCGCAGAGCAAGGCCCGCTGATCGATGCGGCAGCGCTGGAAAAAATTAGTGACTTCGTCGCCGATGCCAAAGCCAAGGGTGGCGAGGTCATTACAGGAGGTGCACCCCACTCCCGTGGCGGTCTGTTTTATCAGCCGACCGTCATTGCAGACGCCAAAGCCGACATGCGGTTTTCGACAGAAGAAATTTTTGGGCCGATTGCGCCCCTTTACCGCTTCGACACAGAAGACGAAGCGATCAACGCCGCCAACGACACCAACTATGGCCTTGCGGCCTATGCCTATACCCGCGACATCGGCCGAGTCTTCCGGCTTCAGGATCGACTTGAATACGGGCTGATCGGAATAAACGAAGTGTTGATTGTGTCACCTGAAATTCCCTTTGGCGGCCTGAAGGAAAGCGGGCTTGGCAAGGAAGGTTCCTGGCAGGGCATCGATGACTATCTCGACACGAAGTTTATGTGTATCGGTGGGATCTGAACGTTGCAAAGCGCAGGTAAATCCGCTCGAAGTCGTGTTGTGTCAGAGCCATTCGAACCAGTCTCTGCAAAGAAAGTGACGTCTTCGATTTTGCCGCACCGAAGCCGCGCGGTTCTGTGCGGCACAGCCTGAGGTATGGTCTTTGAGCCAATCCATGCCCTGAAAGAACGGATGCACGCGCATGGCTCATACGCCCTGTCATCATGACGGGCTCTGTCCACGATGTGGTGATAGTGGGTGGCGGTCTTACCGGAGCCGCGACAGCAATTCATTTGGTGCGCGAAGCGAAGACGCCCCTGAGCATTGCGATTGTCGAGCCAAACGAGCAGCTGGGGCGGGGGCTGGCCTATGGCAACCCGGAGGCTGACCACCGCCTGAACGGCCCGGGCTCCAGACATTCCATATATCCCGATTGCCTATCGCATTTCCATGACTGGTATATGGCGCAGGCGCTGGATAAGCAGGACCCAGAGGCCTGCGACAGCTCTGGCTACCATTTTCCGAGACGGTACGATTTCGGCACATATCTGAACGCAGAAGTACGCAAACACGTGGCACAAAACCCGTCGGGGTCTGACATCGTCCATATCGTCGACCGGGCCATCGACGTCGTCAAAAAAGGCTCCCTTTTTCAAATTGCGCTGGAGGGTGGTGACATCGTTTCCGCACGGGTTCTGGCAGTGGCCGCCACGCCGGGTCTGGCAAATATCCCACCAGTGCTTTCCGCTCTCCCTAAGAATGGATCAGCCTTTCTCCCTGATCCTTGGAACACGGACCGGTTGCGCCGGATACCGAAGTCAGCTGACGTGCTCATTTTGGGAATGGCTCAGACAGCGTCGGATGTTACCGCGAGCCTTTTGAAATATGGTCATACAGGGCCTATCACGCTGCTGTCTCGGCGGGGAAAAAGACCGCGAAGACGTCCCCCCCTCAATGCCAATTCCTATGTGCGCGACAGCGTCCCGGACGCAGAAAAACACGCGCAATTCATCGGGCCAGATTTGACCGTTAAGCCGCCTTCAAGAATTCTTCAGGAATTACGCCGCGAGGCACACATAAGGGCAGACCGTGGCGAGTCGTGGGTGCCTACCATGGAAAAGCTCAGTGAGCTGATTTCCGATCACTGGCACACCTTGCCTATGGCCGAAAAGATGCGCTTCTTACGCCATGGCAAAACCTGGTACGACGTCCACCGCTTTCGCTTGCCACCACAGATCGAGAGTCGCATCGAAGCAGCCCAAGCCCGCGGCCAAGTCAGCTTTTTGTCCGCCACGATCCTTGACGCAAAACCGAACGCCTCTCGTCTCAACGTCTCCCTGCGTGAACGTGCAAAAAGGGACGTTACTACTAGAACCTTTGACATCTCTGTAAATTGCACCGGGTTGGAAGATCGGCTCGGGCAGACAAACAACCCGTTCTTGCACGCCCTAATCGCTCGCGGGTTTGCGGCACACCATCCGACCGGATCCGGCTTCGATGTCGATATCTGCGGCAATGCGATCGATGCGAAGGGACACGCCAATCAAGCTCTCTTCATTGTCGGTCCCCTGACCTATGGCGCGTTTGCCGATCAGCAGGGTTCGATATTCATCCTGCGTCGTGTGCTGCGCGTTTTGCCGGAAATATTACGAAAAGCGGTCGCTCGCTAACGGGTGTTGGAGCCGTTCGAGAGTATCCTGCGCAGACACGCTCCGGCGGCGCCACGGACCGGAAGGACTACGACAGCCGACGGCGTGTCGATTGTCGGCCGCTTCCCTGATTTTGTCGGGGCAACAATGGCAATCCCTGGTCTCCCTTTTGATCCTGTGCATTTTTGGGACGTTTAGCGCCTGAGGGCTCGGGAGATATTGGCCACAGTCTCCTGTAGTTTTGGCAGGATGATTTCAACCATGACCTTAGGCGTCATTCTCATGCTCGGGACGCCCACGTTGATCGCGCCGACAACCTCACCAGTGCTTTTGTAGACAGGAACCGCAATCGAGGTGAGGCCAACTTCAAGTTCCTGATCCACCAGACACCAGCCTTGGTCCCGGACATTTTCCAGAATACGTCGAAACTCCACAGGATCGGTGACTGTCCGGTCCGTCATTGCGTCAAGCGGGACACTCTGGATCATTCTTGTCCAGGCCTCTTCTGGCTGGGCTGAAAGAAGCACCCGTCCGGTCGCGGTCTGGGCCGCGGGAAACCGGCCACCAACGATGATGCCGACGCTTATCACACGATGATACTGAGCACCGGTAACGTAAACGACGTCGAACTTGTCCAGGACAGCGGCGGACACAGATTCTTGGATTTCGTCCGACAGATGGTCGATGAACGGGCGCGCGATATCCCAGACACCTTTCGAGGACAGAACCGAAAACCCCAGTTCCAAAACCTGCGGAGTGAGATCGAATAGCTTGCCATCGGCCACCGCGTAGCCCTCGCGAACAAGCGTGAGAAGGATGCGACGTGCCCCGGCCCGGGTATTGCCCGTCTCTGCGGCGACCTCAGAAAGCGTCATCTTGCGACGCGTGCGGTTGAAGGCGCAAAGGACTTCCAAGCCACGGGCAAGTGAACTTACGTAGTCTCGCGGATTGAGACTCCCATGTTCGCTTTTATCGCTCCGCTTCGGAGCTGCTGTCGTCAGATCAGTCCGTCCGACAAGCTTGGCCGGCGCGCGCAGCTCCTGACTTTCAGATTTTTTTGTCTTCTCAGCCATGCGACCCTCGACCACGTTAGGTGCCTGGCTCACACCACAAATTATTGTGCCCTGCCAGCGGCCCACAGCGCGATACCGACGTGTATTGCAGGTGGGCTACGAAATAACTGTTGCACGACTTGTACCTCCCGTTGTTAAATCGAACAATAGTGCGCTATGCGAACAATCAAAAAGCCAGGGAGACCAGATTATGACACACTCAGCGAATGGCCGTAATGGACTTACAAGACGCGGTGCCTTGAAAGGCATGGCGGCTACAACAGCTTTAGCCGCGGTGCCATTCCGCGCATCTGCACAAGAAACCACTTTGCGCTGGTGGTCGCCTCAAAGCGCGCCCCTGCAGCTTGAGGCTTACAACTTTCAGATTGCGGCGTTCGAAGCCGCCAATCCTGGCATCAAGGTTGTCTTCGAGACCACCTCCGATGAAGGTTATGCCGCACAGCTTGCGGCTGCGTTCGCGTCAGGCGAAGTGCCGGATATCGTTACACACCTGCCATCATTCTCTATCCACACCTACTATTCCAACGGCCTTGTTGCGCCGATGAATGACGTGATCGAGGCCGTCGGCCCGGCAGACTTTTATGACGGCGCAAACGACGTCTACAAAGCCGCTGACGGGAACTATGTCGCCACTGGAATTGGCAACGTGGCGGCCAACATGCTGTGGCTACGGACGGACCTCATGGAAGAGGCCGGCGTTGATAAGTCCCCGGAAACTTGGGACGAGTTTCGCGCGGCCTGCCAAGCCATGCAGAAAAATGGAATTTACGGGGCGGTTCTCCCCTATGGCCGCAATTCGATGACCACGCGAATTTTTGTCGGCGTTATGCACCAGGCCGGTGCGACGGTGTTCACGCCGGACCTGCAAGTCGCTATCGACAGCCAGGAAACGCGCGACGCGCTTGAGTTTTATAGATCCATGCGGGAACTCTGCCCTCCGGGAGCTACGAACTACAGCTGGGGTGAAGCAATCACAGCTTTTGTTAGCGGAGCAACGGCCACAGGCATCTACACTGGCCGGGTTCTCGGCAACGTAAATGCCCAAAATCCAAGCATCGCGGACAGCATTACGTGCGTCCGTTACCCAACGATTTCGCCTGATGTAAAGCCATGGACATTCAACGCGTTCCCAAGCGTCTTCATCCCTGCGCAGTCGAAGAAGATCGAGGCAGCCAAGTTGTTCGCTACGCATTTGTTTGAACCTGAAGGCCATATCAAGCAGTTGCTTGCTGCACCGGGCCACCTTCTTCCGGTTCTGAAGTCGATCAACAGCAATCCGATCTATCAAGACGACCCGATCATTAAGAAATACGCGACCGAAGTTGATCTGATGGCATCGGCAGCGGCTGAGGGCCATAACCTTGGCTACGAGTCAAAGGCCCACATGTCGAACGATCGTGCTGGAGACGTCGAGGGTACGATGGCCATCTCCGACATGGTCCAGCGTGTTGTTCTGAACGACGAGAATCCTGATGTCGTGATCGGCGAAACAGCGAAAATCATCGAAGAAGTAATGAAGGGCTAATCGCTCCTCGGGCGCCGCAATGAGTAGGCTATTTAGCCCCCTATTGCGGCGCCCAATTTGTCTGGAAAGGCGGGTTCCACCATGGAGATCATAGACTTCCGACTGAGGCCTCCCACCGGAGGCTTTCTCATGTCTAAGATCTATTCAGTGGCCGAAAACCGGAAGCGCTATACCCAAAAACTTGGCTGGCCCCTCGTCGTATCAGCGGATCTGCAATCGATGGACCTTTTG
>NZ_CALJXO010000055.1:0-4257 GCF_937988555.1 uncultured Boseongicola sp.
GGCTCATCGTGCCGCCCTTCGGCGCCTCGGGGTTGGCATAATCGAAATGGCTGAAATCGGGGCCGTATTTCAGATCGCCGAAGGCGGAATAGCCATGGCTGACGGTGGTGTCGGCCAGCGCCGGGACGGCAAAGGCGAGGGCGGCGAAAACGGCGGGAGCGCGCAGGGGCATGGATTCTCTTCCATAGGTGACATGACCCATCACAGGGCGCGGGCGGTGGGTCTGTCAAGGGGCGCACTGATCACGCTTTACCTATGGCGGAGTTTGGGTTTTCAGGCGCCGCCTGCCGCGCCCGCTTTGGGAACAATTCATTGCCATGTTTGAGATGCCTCCGAATATGCCAGCCGTCACGCGCCGTGAATTTGGCTTTGGCGTCCCTTCTTTCGCATTGATCGGGCTAACCAGAATGGCAAGTGCCAACGCAGCAACACCTACGACCAGTTTGACTCTTGAACGAAGCCTTCAGAAAGCTCTGCAGCTGATTGGCACCTCAGCATGTCGGGAAGCGGCCGATCTGCTTGCTCAAGGCACCTCCGGTTCCGCCAGTGTCTCCGTGCACCTCAGATAAGCTGGTATCACAGCGGATGGCGCAGCACTCATCGCAAGTGCCCTGGGGTCTTTGTCTAAAGTGGAGCATGCCAGACTGCAGTCGTTCAGCCTGAGCTACAATGATCGGAGATGACGGCGCGATCAATTTGGCAGCCACGCTTCCTGGCACCATGTACGAACTGGGAATGGTTGGCTGTTCGATTTCCGACCGCGGCGGTGAGGAGCTTCTTACGTGGGCTGCCAACGCAAAAGAACTTGGGATGGTCTGCGTCGAAGGCAATGAAATGTCTGAAAAGATGCGGGACAGATACACCCAACTGGACAAGTCCTCACCAGGCCTGACGGTGTTTGTCTAGGATCCCGCAGTCTTCCAGAATTCAACGAAAAACTCAGCCTGCTCTGAAAGCTCAACGGAGTGTAGCGATTGAGGCTCCACAACGCCCAAAACACCCGGATCCAGCCGATACTCAACTCCGGTCTCGGCAATCCGATAGATCACTTCGCCGCTTACCACGTGGATCAAACCCCACACACCAGATTTGGTTGAGTGATCCCGCAGCAGGGCAGCCGGTACCGTCTCCGCTGAGAACGTCGGCGTCCGTTTGTAAGGTTTGAGCCCTTGGGGAAGACGTTTCATCTCGTCCTTTACCTCGTTTTTATGAACACGGGAGTGCGAGCGATCAAATCTTAAGTCAGGCTCTCGTCGTTCTGCTATAATGCATTTGAGAAGGTAGGAATTGAAATCCAATGAGAACGACATGCAAGTTTTGCTGGGCACTGACGACAACGTTGGTGGTCGGGGTGCTCTTTGTGGGGGCTTGGTACTTTGTCCGGGGGAACGTGACTGAAGGCGACGACGGACGCACATCTATTCTGTTGACGACGGGTGAGCGGGATTTTGTGCTCACAGAGATGCGCGGGCTCCTCGAAGCGGTTGAAGTCATCACATTCGAACTGTCGGAAGAAAATATGGACGGTGCGGCGGCTGCAGCCCGGTCGGTCGGCATGGGATCTGCTGGAGGGGAGCCGGTAACTTTGATCGCAAAGCTGCCTCTGGAGTTCAAGAAGCTTGGCATGGCAACCCACAATGCATTCGACGCACTCGCCACGGAGGCCGAGGATATGGGAGACGGCTCTGTGGTCCTGGGGCAGCTCAGCGGTATTCTGACAAACTGCACGAGCTGTCACGCCGGATACCGGTTCGATATCGCAGAGTAGTCTGATCTCAGCGGCCCAAATTTAGCATGAAAATCTAACTGCGCTGTCGCATTGGTGAGCATAGGGGCCGTTATGTTGAGTATTACAATTTGAATCCCTCAACCTCTTTCCACCCTGTGCGTGTGAATCCCACGCGACCGAGAACCCTTATGGCCAGCCGCTGATTGTCAGATTGGGGCTTTTGAGTTTCTCAGGATCAGCGAGTTGATCCAATCTGCGGGGGGTCATGAGAGTTCCTACGATTAATTGTGACAACTCCCAGCACCGGAATGTCTTGGGTCGGATATGAGCAAGCGGTCCAGTTCGGCCTCGTGACTGAAAAAGCCGAATGACCGTTCATTCACCGTGAAGCCCACAATTCGGCGGAACCAATGCAACGGCTCATCCGAGCAACAAAGTTCATAGGGTGTATAATTTTGGGGGGATGAAGATGAGCCTCGCCACAACTTTATCGAATTAAAACAATGCTCTAAATATAAAAAGTGGTGCCGCTGATAGGACTCGAGCCTACTACCCCATCATTACGAATTTTGACGTCCGGCTCTTGGACGCAACCGTATAGTACCGCCAGATACCGGATAGCACCCTACGATCACTTGACTATCTTCCGACCCGATCTTGGACGGCGTCGGACCACGTTGGCGAGCGTTTGACGTTACACCCCCTACTAATCCCCTACTAATGACCCCGCCCCATCAACGGGACTCAGGCAAATCAGCGGTGGACGCTATCCCGGCTCACATGAGTTGGCGAGCAATACGCAATCCTATAGAGGAATTATGGGACCAAGGTCTAACTTCGGTCCCAGGGATGGCCATGGCCCTTGTGGCTCACTTGTGCCGCGAAGTGAGTCACAAGGCCGGTTGGCGTTCGTTCACGCTATACAAACTTCTTTGTGGATCATTTTGTGGCAAAAACGATTTACAAAGCTCTTTGTGTGGCGTAGAAAGTACTCAAGAGCACTTCTGGATCAGAAACACTGCTTCAACAAACACAAGACTAGGGGTGGTATGCGGCTACCATTGGAACGCTATAACTTCGACGGGAACGTAGACTATCACTATGGTAAGTTCCCACCAGCCTCACTTGACTACGAAAGACTTTTTGCGCCTATGGGTGACGCACGTGCGGCCCTAGCTAGGTATGACCAAACCCTCAAGGGCCTGCACAACAGTGACTTCCTTGTAACTCCCCTGCGAGGTCAGGAGGCGGTTGTTTCGTCACGGATGGAAGGCACTATCTCAACAATTGACGAAGTACTCCGATACGAAGCCGACGCAACAGACGATGAAGGGCCATCAGACGTACGTATTGAGACGCTCGAAGTAGTCCTCTACGTGGCGGCACTCAAGCGGGCACAAAAGAGCGTAATTGAGGGATACCCTATTAGCGAACACCTCATCAGGTCAGCTCACGCAACCCTCTTGGGAATGGGCCGAGGTGCTTCCAAAAATCCCGGAGAGTACAAATCCGAGCAAAACTACATAGGAGACGATGCGCGCAGAGAGGTCAACTTCACACCGATCTCCCCGGAACAGCTACCTCCTGCCATGGCGCGACTAGTCGAGTTCATAAATGACGAGAATGTCCCACCATTGCTCAGTACGGCGCTGGCTCATGTCGAATTCGAAGCGCTGCACCCATTCAACGACGGTAACGGAAGGATCGGCCGGATGTTGATCACCCTATCGCTATGGAAAAAAGGGCTTATTGAAGAACCGCACTTTTATATCAGTGCTTTTTTCGAAGAGAACAAGTCTGAGTACATTGAGAGAATGCGACAGGTTTCGGCATCGGGTGACTGGACCGGGTGGTGCGAATTCTTTCTTCGTGCAATTTCCAATCAAGCTGAGCAAAATCTCAAGACTGCGCATGCTATATCGGAGCTGTACGAGGAGATGAAATCTGTGTTTAGGAAAACACTTAACTCTCAGTGGGCGCCTCGAGCTCAGGACTTTATTTTCGGGAACCCTATCTTCCGCAACAGCCGGTTCACAGGTCGCAGTGGAATTCCAAAACCAACGGCAGTGCGCCTTTCACGCGCACTAATTGATTCCGGGTTACTTCTGGAGTTAGAATCTTCTTCGGGCCGTAGATCTGCCCTCTACGCTTTCGAACCCCTCATCCGTCTCGTGCGCACTTGACGAAACAACATAGAACTGATCGGCGTTGGCAAAAGCGCTCTGTTGTTAAAGCGGCGCGTAAGCGCCCTTAACCGCACCTTACAGCGAGCACTAAATTGAGGTGTTGTAGACGATGTTGGAGATGCCGATCTTGGCTTTCGCCCGCACGATGCCGAGTGTTCGGATCATCATCCCATGACCTGCGGCCTTCATATCGGCGATCTGATCTCTTACGGAACGGTCGAGGTGGGTATGTCCTTGCATGGCGATATCGTTTTCTTGTGTGACAACAAGCAGATATTAAATCCGACAACGATGTTGAACTTCACGTCTGAATTCAGCGGCGCCTTGGCAACCTTGTAAGAA
>NZ_CALJXO010000056.1:0-3495 GCF_937988555.1 uncultured Boseongicola sp.
ATAAACCCGACTGGGCGGGTGCCTGCACTTACGCTACCAGACACAACAACCATCGGGGAAACTGGTGCAATTGTAACCTTGTTAGGCGAAGCCTTCCCGCAATTTGGCATTACTCCCCAACCAGGAGAACCGGACAGGGCGGAATTCCTGTTTTGGCTGAACGTCATGGCGACAGCAGGATACCCGACTGTTGCGAGATGGAATCATCCAGAAAGATATGCCAACTCTGAAATAGCGATTGCCGAAGTAGAAAAGAATGCTTCAGCTGATCTGGACGCTTTCTTTGATGTCATGGAAGCAGCCATTTCAGGCGAAGCTTCCTTGATGAAGCGAGGCTTCACGGCGTTAGACTATTACCTCGCTATGCTGACCGAATGGCCAGCAGATCGGGCGGCGCTGTTTGGCGCCCACCCAAAGATCGAGGCGCTGTATCTCTCAACCGCACAGCGCCCCGCTTACCAGAACGCGATGAATACCCACGCGTTACCAGAGCAAGCGGCTTAAGCCAGACAAGTAGATCGCAAATAGCAATGTGCGGCAACACCCGATAACGGTGCATTGGTCGAAAGGCCGCTTCGTCCCGCGTTGCGGTCATTTGGCCCAAGAACATGCTGCACGATGCACGAATGGCCGGTCTGGCGAAGCTGCGGCGCAGCATCAGATCGACCGACGAGCGGCAGCTAAGGGCCGTTCATGTTGGTCGGGGCGAGGTCGTTTGACAGGATCGGTGCGATGCGGCTAACGGCAGCAAGGAGCACGTTTTACCAGATGCTGCAAACGCAGCGTTTTGCACGAGCTACATACTGACGACAGAAAGGGTGGACCAATCCTGCCTTTCACGTGAGTGGAAATTACTGCAGCGCAGCTTTCGCATTCCGGACATTCGCAAACGGCGCTGAATTTTCCCAAACGGCGAAGCTCTGCTCCGATTCAGCGCACTATCACTTGGGCTATTTTTTCCAATTTGCAAACACACGGCTTAGGAGGGCCGCAAGTTGGGCCTGACTAGACGTGCCCGTCTTGCCAAATATGGCGCTAAGATGGGTTCGGCCTGTCTCCTTTCCAATACCGATTGCCATGCTGGCTTTGCCAAGACCCGCACCATCCACAAGTTCTGAGGCAAGCCGAGCTTCTGCTGGAGTCAATGCGAAGGCCATGCGCAAATAATCTGAATTGACGGACCCGGTGGGCAATACATCCTGCAACAAAAGAAGCCGCTTCCCACCAGAAAAGACGTCGCTAGCCAGCGAAGAGAGCGTGACACTTTGAGCGATCAACCATGGTGTCCCGTCGCGCCAGAGCGTAATCGGAAATCCGTTGGAGCTCGCACTTCGTGTGGTGATCTTCTTCAATTGTTGGTTGTTCACTGGTCCATTCGACACGATTTGCCCTCGGCAGATCCAGAGGTCGGGTCCAAAAAGCTGCGCTGCCGGGTCGTTGTGTCGAATGACATGACCCCGGTCATCCAGCAGAATTGCAGCGCAGCCGAGGTCCGAGAACGATTTCAGCCGCTCCGAGAGACGCGTCTCTTCCATCATCTCTGCCGAGGATACGAACCTCCGGACTGCGGGCATGAGCGCATCAAGCTTCCGGACATCTTGAACAGTGAAGGGCCCTTGTTCCTTGGTTCTGTAGAGCGGCAATGCCCAACGACGACTATGTGTTTCAAACCGGATTGCCGCCCACCAGGTCCGATTACCCGCAGTTGCGATTGACCGGTAGTAGGGCAGCGTGCTGCGTTCTTCTGTGTTGGTAATCTGGTGCTCAGTAACCGTCGGATGCTTGCTGATCGGAACTGAATATGGTCGCGATGTATGCGGATCGGGTGCTTCATCGACCCGATCCAGCCAGACGGCTGTGAAACGGGAGTGTGATCGAGACTCGAACTGTCGCCGTCGTCTGACGGATAGATCCTGATCAAATGGAAGAAGAACACAGCTACGGGCACCAACGGCTTCGGCAAGCACTTGAAGCGCGTCATCCCAAGCCGCAGCCCCCAAAGCCGCGTCTTGGCATGCGTCGAGCGCAGTGTCGACTTGAGGAGCACCCATCTAGTCTCTCCCAACCAAAAACAGTTGATCCTGGCAACCTACAGCCAAACTGCTAGCCCACGCAAATCGACCTCACCCGTTCGGGGGAAGTGCGAAACTTCAAACTACTTTATACTGCCGTCTGAACGCTTTGAGTACAGGAATACTGCAAAAGGAAATGACGATGAAAAGTAGTGTATGGACTAAGTTCGCGGTCGGCTTTCTGTCGGCGTTTTATCCGGTGGCCGCTCAGGCTGATGCCATCACAGCCGAGGACCTTCAGGTTGAGGCAGAAATCCCGAATAATGGTACGAACATGGCTTTTGGCCATAATGCCCTGTGGGTCGCCTCTGGTTTCTCTGTCTTGCGCATTGATCCGAGCGACAACTCCGTTCAGGAAGTGGCACTTAAGGGGGCGTCGCAAAAACAACGGCGTCTACTCATAGGTCCGAAGTCTGTGTGGATTGCGGATGTTGGCGCCAACACGCTCTTTCGGATCGATTCCAAGACCGGGGAGACGCTGCTCGCATTTCCGGCAGAAATGTCCTCCAGCAGCGGCAGCATTGCCGTAGGCGCAGACTCTGTTTGGGTAGTGACTGCCGAAAACTTTGAGAGAATGCTCTCCCGCTTCGATGCAATAACCGGAGCTGTTCAGGCACAGATTGATTTGCCGGAAATCGGCTTTGGGACAGCATTCGCAGGTGGGCACGTCTGGGTGAGTTCAGGCCGGAAGGACGAAATCTATAGGGTGGACCCTGACAACGACATGCTTGTTCAGACGATAGCGACGGGCAGCAGCCCGCGCTTGATGGTGGATGCTGCGGGATCGCTGTGGGTCCACACGATAGGAGACGGAGCCGTGCAAAGGATCGATAGTGAGACAGGCGAAATCGTTGCGACGATAGATGCTGATTTGCCGCTGGGAGCAGGCGAAATCGTCGCAAGAGAAAACGGTGTCAGTCTGTCGACGCCGTACCAATTGCAGTTTCTGAGTATTGACGCATCTACCAACTCGGTTGTCATGCGCGTGACTGGTCGTCAGGGCGCCGAGGACCATGCTGCAGGGGCGGGATCGCTCTGGTTGGGCGGATCGAAGATCCGGCGTGTAGTTCCGCCCCAATGACACGCGGTCGACTGTGATCGATGTGCCGCGAATTCAACGGCCTAACCGGACCGCCGCAGCGAAGAACGGAAATGCGCTGTAGCCGTCCGTTGGAGGTCCGCTTCCGGAGTTTGACCCAACTTGATCGCGATTGTAGCCAACTGCAGTAATCCGCCCGGGATGCTGGCGGGCTTAAAAAAATAATGGGAAGTTCGCGGTTGCAGCGAACGGCGGAAAAGTCCGCGATGCAGACCTCCGAGGACGGAAATGCTGCAGGGTGTATGAATGGCCGCTCTTGGTATGCCGCGCCGCGGTAAGGTCAATCTTGGTGAATGTCGGCAAAGGGCCGTTCATGTTGGTCGG
>NZ_CALJXO010000057.1:0-6765 GCF_937988555.1 uncultured Boseongicola sp.
TCGTAGACGCGATAGAAAGCACGATCGCGAAGGGCGGGAATGTCGTTATCCCTACCTTCGCAATGGAGCGGACTCAAGAGATCCTATACCATCTTAAAAAGGCGATTGAGGGGGGTGATCTACCTGCATCCTTGACGGTCTTTCTCGATAGCCCGATGGCAATCTCAGCGACCGAGATATTCAGGCGCCATTCCGAGGGCTTCAGTGTGGAACTTCGTGACAATATGCGAGCGGGAAAACATCCGTTTGACCTGCCGGGACTTCGTTTCACCCGACAGTCTGCAGATTCAATTGCGATCAACCGCATCAGAGGAGGTGCGATCATTATGGCGGGGTCCGGAATGTGCACCGGTGGCCGTATCAGACATCATCTTAAACACAATATTTGGCGTTCAGAGAGCAGTATTGTCTTTGTTGGCTTTGCCGCGCAGGGAACGCTGGCGCGCCAGATCGTCGATGGGGCAAAGCATGTCCGCATCTACGGAGAAAAAATTCAGGTAAAGGCGCAAATCTATACAATCAACGGATTTTCCGCACATGCCGACCAGCTTGAGTTGCTGGATTGGGTGTCTCACACGGGAAAACCCAAAACAGTTTTCCTGGTTCACGGGGACTACGACAAAGGAATGCCCGACATGAAAGAGGCACTGCAAAAAAAAGGGTTGTCGGTCGAGTGTCCGGCTCTTCATGACGAAGTTGGTCTGGCTTGAGCGGTTTTCATAAGAACCTGTTTTAGGGCAGGCGGGCTGGTTACCGATCGGGTGGCTAAAGTGCACTCGAACGTATGCTATTGCGACGAGGGAAGCGCGCCATGCTCCGGTTTCGCTCTAAGCTAAGTCTTTAGAACTTCTCCGCGGCGCTCCAAGCTGACCGGTGGCGTTTGGCTGCTACCTTTGGCTGCGGGCGTGATAAGAAGATCCCAAGAGGAAGTTGAGAAGGTGCTGACTGCTGGTCGTCGGTAAATCCTGGGCCCTACCGTGATGGCTCAGGCGCCCGCGACAGAATTGCGAGCGAGATAAAGGGCCGCCAGGCCGGGAGTCGCGATCTCAATGTACTCTGCCTCCGGGATGTTGACGCCTAGGCGCTCGTGAAGCGCGACGACAAGGTTCAGTATGTCCATGGAATCAAGTCCAAGGTCGTCCTGAATGTGATCGTCGTCGCCGACTGTGGCAGAATCAATATCTGGAGCGACACGTGTGAGTTCTTCGAGGAAGATAGCTCGGAAGTCCGTCTCAGTCATAGCTCCTCCGGGAGTTGCAAAAGCGTTTCAAAGGTGGTGATGAAGTGGGCGATCTGGCGGCCATCGGCGACCCGATGGTCTGCCGAGACGGAAATCGTCACGACGCGTCGTGGCACCACGGTCCCGTCAACTATCCAGGGCCTTGTTTGGGGTGCCCCGAGGCCGACGAGCGCAACCTGTGGGGGAAAGATGACGCCAAGCATCATTTCGGAACCGGTCTCGCCCAAAGCTGAGATCGTGAGCGTTCCTTCGGTCATTTCGGAGCTTCTGAGCCGTCCGGCACGTGCGCGGGTCACAAGGTCGCGCATCCCCGCCATCGTCTCGTCCAGCGTCATCGCAGGGGCATTCATCAGAGCCGGGGCCACGAGCCCGCCACCTCTGAGCGCCACAGCGATGCCTGGATTGACCGTATCCGACAGATGGAACCCATCGGCGGAGTAATGACCGTTTAGAACCTTTACCTTTTTTACCGCAAGCGCGACTGCCCGGACAAAAAGCGCACCGAGCAGGAGACGCTCTGCCGGGGTCCTATCTTCGTTGCGCGCGGTCAGCCAATCGACTGCAGGCTGAATATCGATGGTGTGCGACAGGTAGACATGTGGGATCGTCTGCTTGGAGCGGGTCATCGCAGCGGCGATTGCTTTGCGCATCTCTTGCATTGGCGAGCTGGCGGGCGATAACTTCGGTTCGCTCTGTGCGCCAGTCCCTGTGCCATCGATGTCCGACAGGACGATCACGCCCCCCGGACCACTTCCCTTGATCGATGCGAGATCGACCCCGAGTTCGCGGGCGCGGACCCGCGCGGCTGGAGAGGCCGCGGGTGCTCCCATGGAGACCGGAACTGTGGTCGGCGGGGGCGTCGTGGGCTCAGCCGGAGCATCGGGAGCAAAGGGCCTGTGCTCTGGAGCCGCTTCCGGTTTGCGCTCTGGTTCGGCGTCGGGCGGCGACGTCTCGCCCTCGGCTAAGATGATCGCCAGCGGCGCACCCACTGGCAGCTCCTCTCCAAGTTTCGCTTCGAGGCGGTACACAGTGCCCTCTTCGAAAATCTCGATCTCGATCGCGCC
Organism: uncultured Boseongicola sp.; assembly: GCF_937988555.1. Classification (NCBI taxonomy): domain Bacteria; kingdom Pseudomonadati; phylum Pseudomonadota; class Alphaproteobacteria; order Rhodobacterales; family Paracoccaceae; genus Boseongicola; species uncultured Boseongicola sp. The sequence continues at coordinate 2,305 of NZ_CALJXO010000057.1, forward strand.
CTTCTGAGTTTCAATCACGGCAACCGCATCGCCGCGGTGCACCTTGTCGCCGGGCTGGACCAACCATTCAACTAGTGTCCCGGCCTCCATATCGGCCCCGAGGGATGGCATGCTGAAAACACCCATCTCAGCGCCCTATCACGGCTCTGGCGGCGGAGACGATCTTGTGGACCTGGGGTGTTGCGGCGTCCTCGAGGTGTTTTGGGTACGGAATAGGCACCTCTTCCGAGCAAACCCGTGCTACCGGGCCGTCAAGGGACCAAAACCCCTGCTCCATGATCCGGGCCATGATCTCGGCTGACAGCGAGCCAGAGCGCCAGCCCTCGTCTACGATCAACGCGCGGCGTGTCTTGGCGAGTGAGGTCAGGATGGTGGCATCGTCGAGTGGGCGGAGCGTTCGCAGGTCAATCACTTCAGCCGAAATGCCAGCTGCAGCAAGTTCATTTGCCGCTTCGAGCGTCTTAAAAAGGGAGCCGCCATAGGTGATGAGGCTCAAGTCCGTTCCTTCTCGCCGCACGGCAGCTTTCGAAATGTCCACCGGTCCGGCCGCTGCGTCGATCTGGTCGGTCATGTTGTAGAGCATTACATTTTCGAAAATGAGCACCGGGTCAGGATCCTGAAGCGCGGTCCAGAGCATACCGCGCGCATCCTCGACCGTTGCGGGGGTGAGGATCTTAAGTCCGGGTATATGAGCGTACCAGCCCTCAAGGCTATGTGAGTGCTGCGCTGCCAGTTGTTTGCCGGCACCCGTTGCCATGCGAATGACCAGTGGTACGCCAAACTGACCGCCGGACATATGCCGGATAGTGGCGGCTGTATTCATGATCTGATCGAGCGCGAGCAGACTGAAATTCACCGTCATCAGCTCGACAATCGGCCGCATACCGTTCGCGGCCGCGCCGATCCCCGCCCCTGTGAACCCGGATTCGGAAAGCGGCGTGTCGCGGATGCGATCTTCACCGAATTCGGCCATCAGACCCTTTGAAACGGCGTAACAACCGCCATAGGCACCGACGTCTTCACCCATCAGGAAGACACGCTCGTCGCGCTGCATCGCTTCGCGGATCGCCTGTTTGACCGCCTCGCGATAGGTGATCTTGACGGTTTCTCCCGACGGCGGGGTGCGTTCAAATTCCGGCGCCTTGCCCAAAACATGGGTGGTAAGGTGTTCCACCGGCTCCCATTTTCCGGCTTCGGCGAAGGCGACAGCCTCGTCGATTTCGTCAGATACCCGAGCTTCGATCGCGTCTACGTCTTCCTGATGGAGCAGTTTATTATCCAGAAGCCAATTCTGGAACCGCACGATTGGGCCCTTCTTGCGCCAAGCCTCGGCCTCGGTCTTGTCGCGGTAAAGCTGAGCGTCGAACATTGAATGCGCACGGAACCGGTACGTTTGACATTCGAGGAAAACCGGATCGCCGGTCTCGCGGATGCGCTGGATCGCCTTCCGGCTCGCGGCTTCAACCGCGACCACGTCCATCCCGTCCACCTGATGTGCCTCGATCCCATAGGCAGCGGCTTTCTTGTGAATGTCGGTTTCGGCTTCGGTCCGCGCGAGGGCCGAACCCATGGCGTAGCCGTTGTTCTCGCAGACGAAGAGGACCGGCAGGCCCCAAAGCTTGGCGAGGTTTAGCGTCTCATGGAACTCGCCCTCCGCCACCGCGCCCTCACCAAAGAAGCAGACGGTCACATGATTGTCGCCCCGCATTCGGTCAGCGAGCGCCAGTCCCCCGGCCAGCGGCAGCCCACCGCCCACGATGGCATTGCCGCCATAAAGGTTCGTCTCTGCGTCGAAGAGGTGCATCGACCCGCCGCGACCGCCGGAACAGCCTTCGACCTTGCCGTACATCTCGGCCAGAACCCTGTTCATCGAGACCCCTCGTACCAGTGCGTGGCCGTGTTCGCGGTAGGTGGCGACGATCTTGTCTTCGGGCCCGAGAACCGGGATGATCCCTGCTGCGATCGCTTCTTCTCCGTCATAGAGATGAAGGAATCCCCGAATCTTTTCCTCCGTATACATTTCGGCGCATTTATCCTCGAAACGCCGGATACGGATCATGTGCCCGAGAAGCGTCAAAACATGCGCTCGGTCGAGCTTCGGCTTGTCTGTCACAGTCATGTCTCGTCCGTCTCCAATGTGGAAATGTCGCCCTCGGGCAGTCCCAGTTCGCGCGCCTTCAAAAGCCGCCGCATGATCTTGCCCGAGCGCGTCTTGGGCAGCGTGTTCCGGAAGAGAATCTCGCGGGGCGCCACGGCGGGCCCAAGTTTCTTTCGGGCATGGCCGCGGATATCGCGCTCCAGATCGTCAGACCATTCGAAATCTGGATTGAGAGTGACATAGGCCTTCACCACCTCTCCGGCGGTCTCGTCGGGCACGCCGATCACGCCGGCTTCGGCAACGGCCGGGTGTTCGATAAGGGCACTTTCAACTTCGAACGGGCCGATTAGGTGACCAGAAGACTTGATGAGATCGTCCGCACGGCCAACGAACCAGAAATACCCGTCCTCGTCTCGCATTGCCAGATCGCCAGACAGGTACCAGCCATCAACAAAGCATTTGTCATAGCGCGCCTGCTCGTGGAGGTAGGAACGCATCATCGAAGGCCAACCGGGCCGGAGCGCCAGTTCGCCAATCTCCTTTGGCCCGAGGTCACTCAGTATCCCATCCTTGCGCGCGACAATCCCGGCCTCGATCCCGGGCATTGGTTTGCCCATGGAGCCCGGTCGCACTTCCATGTCTGGGAGGTTCGCGATCATGATCCCACCGGTCTCGGTCTGCCACCAGTTGTCGTGGAACGGTTGGCCAAAGACCTTCCCACTCCACACCACAGCTTCGGGATTCAGGGGCTCACCCACGCTCGCAAGGAACCTGAGAGAAGAAAAGTCGTAAGGTTTAGCGGCCTTCGCCCCAGCGCGCATCATCATCCGGATAGCAGTGGGCGCGGAATACCAAGACTCGACTTTTTCCCGTTGGATCGTGCCGTACCAGCGGTCTATGTCGAACTCTGCCTCGTCCACGATCATCGTCACTCGGTTCACCAGCGGCGAGATGATTCCGTAGGAGGTGCCGGTGACCCAGCCCGGATCGGCCGTGCACCAGTAGATTGTGCCTGGGGTCAGGCCCAAAGCCTTGCGGCCGGAAAAAGCGTGGTAGAGCACGGCATTGTGGACATGTACTGCACCCTTCGGTTTTCCGGTCGTGCCTGATGTGAAATGGATGAGTGCGGGGTCCTCGGGATTGGTCCGCACCGTCTCGAACTCCGGCGACGCCGCACGCAGCGCGGGGCCAAGCGCGACGCAGCCCTCAGGCGCCTCCTCTCCCGCTATCAGCACAAGTTCGAGTGAGGGAATTTCATGCCGCCAGGCAGCGATCTTGCGCTTGTAGATAGAGGCCGTGGTGACCAAGACCTTTGCCGATCCGATCTCCATCCGTGTCCGAATTGGCTCGGGCCCGAAGGCCGAGAAGAGCGGCGAGAATACGAGCCCCGCTTTCAGTGTGCCTAGGGCGCAAGCATAAAGCTCGGGCACCCGCCCCATCAACGCGAAAAGACTGTCGCCTTTCCCGAGGCCGTGGCTGGCCAGAACGTTCGAGAACTGAGCCGCCAGGCTAGCCATTTCTCTGTATGTAAGGTCGCGACTGCCCCCGGCCTTCCCGAGCCATCGCAGGGCCACCTGTTCCCCGTGGCCGGCGATCACGTGGCGGTCGAGCGCCTCGTGAGCCATGTTCAAAGCTCCGTCGAGGCCATCGATCATGCCCCGTGCCTCTGCCCAATTGTCGTCTTTCAAATTGCCCGCCAATCTATCAGAACCAGAAGATTCACCGGCGGGCGCGATCGCTCTGGTGTTGCTATCATGCATTGCGCAGCTCTCCTTTCTATTGTGATAAAATCGAATATTGCTGAGGCGCGCTATGACGCAGGTCAATTCATCGGGATTTCTATGGGAGTATAGGGGCAACGACGACTGCATTCCGGCTCGCAGCTGCGATGCGGGCACTGTCAGGCAAAACCGGCTTGGGGCGGGCAGGGCGGTTTCGTAACCTCACCCGATCACAAAACGTTCCCTTTTCGCTCTTTCAAGACGTTTCCGGAGCATCCGTCATGCGCAAGGGCTCTTTTCGACCCAGAAACGGTCGGCTTTGATCAAAACGACGCGCACTCCGCTGGCAGGCATTGCGGCAGCGCTGGTTCCCGCTATCCCGCCACCGATGACAATGATGCCGCGCTGGGTCATACGCTCTGAAATCCGTTCAACACACTTGTCAGGTTATCGCCCAGTTCGTCACACAAGTAACCGCCCTCCTGCACAAACAACGTCGGCACATTCAGGCCTGCAGGGGCAGCACCGATACGCGCAAACCCGGGCGTCGTTATGGCTAGCCCTTTGAAGGGGTCGGCTATGTAAGCGTCCAGCCCGAGAGCGATAACGACGGCATCTGCTCCGAAGGCGGCCATACGGCTC
>NZ_CALJXO010000058.1:0-5868 GCF_937988555.1 uncultured Boseongicola sp.
TGAGGTGGTTGGAAAAGGGGCCGCCCTCGACGGACGACCCCCAGCACTCAAATCACTCGTTACTACAAGCATCAGTGTCGCCCATAGGGGCGGCGCTTTTGCGACGCTCGCGCACAAAAATAAAGGTATCTTTGTGGAGCCTTGGGGGCCTTACGCCGCACCTCCAAATTGCGCCCTGTATTTCATGCCAACGGTATCGATGTGGATTGGTTGGCACTGTCTCGAAGTCACAGTACGACCCGACGGCCGCTCAGGAGTGAGGTGCGCACAGACCGCCGGCACGTCGACCAACAACGCTTTTAGCTGAGGTTGAGCCGTGAGTTGGCAAAGCGGCTCGGCCGGCCTCTCTGAGGGGCGGCAGCGAGGGATTGCGGGTGTTGACGGGGTGCATTCAGCTAGGGCCGATTTGCGGACAGTACTTGGGGGCACCCCGCTGAAAGCGGCCGTCCCCAGAAATCGGCACTTAGAGTTTTGCGTGTTCTTGCAGCATCACGATCTATATACCCATCCAACAAGACTCTTCCAAAGACCATAGGGTGCCAAGGGAACCAATTTGTCGCTCTTTCTCATGGACTATTTTCAGCAACTCCTTGTTCAGACGCTCGCCAACCTGCCGATGATGGATTTCCCGATGAGCCGTGGGCGTCATTGCTGCGCAGTTCCTAGGGCCCTCTAGTCCGCCATCGGCGCGACGATTGATGGGCTATACCTCCAAATTGGGAAGTCCTGGCGTTGTTAAGAACGATGCTGGATCGCCGGTTTGTTCGCAAAAGCCATTTGCCCTCGCAAGCATGTATCGCCGTATAGCTACGCTCCCTAGGCGACGACGTACCTTGGCTTCTTTCCAGTTATCTGCATCCTCTGGCAAAACGGCGTTGAAAGCCTGCTGACGTAGCTCCGACAACGTAACTCCCCGCGATATCGGCAAATCGATTTCGTCTTCTTCGTTGAATGCCGTTACTGCTCCACTGCCAATCGGCAGAAGGTGAAACCTGATAGTCTTGCGCAGGTCGCCGTCGCGGTCGGGACCTTCTTGAAAGTCGTAAGTAGCGCACTCAAATTCACCAATGAATTTAACGGGCTGGCGCTTTCCCAAAGCCTCGAGCAGGAGAAGCATTTTGCCATCTTGGACGTCGCAGTGCACCCATTCGAGGATTTCTTGCATTACAAAACTTCTATGCCGCTCTGGAAAGATCAGAGATGCCCGCGTAATTAGGACAAAGAAGCCTGAGGCAAACGGAGAGCGGTTCAGTCGGTTAATCACTTTCCTGATCCCGAATACTCACCTAATAAGAGACCGCAGATTTGGAAACTGATTCAGCATTCGACGCACGCGAAACGGGGTTCGCAGCGCTCATCCAGGAGTTGGACAGGAAAAGCCGCTTGGGCGAGTCTGTTACGCTGGGTGACACAATCGACGATGCGGGCGCACGGATGCATGGGGCTGCGATCCTATTGATGGCGCTGCCTGAATGCATTCCCCTGCCCATACCCAGCTTCGGGGCGATATTGGGCGTGCCTCTGATTGCCGCTTCCGCGCATTTGGCACTTTACGGCGAACGAGGAGTGCTGCCAGCTCGCGCCCGCAGTATCACAATACCGCACCGGATGATCGCGGTGATGTCACGTTATCTGATCGGGCCGCTTCGCTGGGTCGAACAGATGAGCCAACACAGGCTGTCGGTGCTGGCACGCCGTGAACGACTCATCGGACTCTTATGCCTGCTGATGTCGCTACTGTTGCTCCTGCCAATCCCGTTTATAAACGCTCTGCCTGCCATCGCACTTGTGTGCCTATCGTGGGGGCTTATGCAGCGCGATGGGCTATTTATCGGCGTGGGGATCTTCGTTTCAGCGACCGTTGTACTGACCCTTTTTACCATGGCTGATCTATTTGCATCGCTCCTCGATTGACGGGCCGCTGCCGAAGCCAATCAAGCCAATCACATATCAAAATCTTGGATAATTCAGCCCGACTCGAAAAGAGCAATCCAGCTGCTATAGTGCGTTTTAAAAGCGGATTTTTGGGGGATATCTAAGTCCGCCGCAAGGCCAGCCTGTCAGATTAACAACTCTTAGTATGAGGAGCATTAGTGCGGTCACCAGACATGGGGAGATGCTTGCGCAGCGTTTGGTAGCCGGGGAATGCCCCAGGAAGAGACGCGGTCGAGCATGAAAGTGGTGCTTCAGTTCGTCAAGATGGAACGGCTCAAGCGCCGCAGTGGCACCGCCAGCTTGATCACTATTATTACACTTGCACTCTAAGCCTGATACAATGCTAGTTCAAAGTCGTTAAGATAGAATAGTTGATCAATATAGTCAGGCTTATTCGGTGTAAGGAAAACCATTTAGAACACAGGAGTGCAAACCATGAAGAACCCAGAAGACATGACGGTTGCGGAGATAAAGGCACTGCGAGACACACTCAACAGGCTGGAGAACGCTAAGCTGCAAGAGGAGATTTCCAATGTTAAGAAGGCAGCAACTGACTTGATTGAGAAGGCTGGCTACACAGTGGCGCAGGTTTTTGGTGGCGCTAAATCTAATGGAAAAGCGACTCGTTTGAGAGCAAAGGAGAAGATGAAATATCGTGATTATTTTGGTAAGAACTTCGTTCGGGCTGATGGTAACTGGACAGATGAAGAGAAGTCTGAGTACACCCAGAACTACATCGACTGGAAGCAATCGAACCCAGAGTAAGGAGAGGATATAGCACCATGGTAGATATCTACAATATGACGACAGTCGAACTAAAAGAGCTGCGTGAGAAGATAGACACTATAGAATCTGCGAAGCGCAAAGATGAGATTTTAGCAGTAAGGAAGGCCTGTGTAGATCTTATCACGGAAGCAGGCTTTACTGTGGCGGATATCTTTGGCGGGGGTACCAAGGTCAAGTCAACGGGTACTGGGCAACGTGCAGCTAAGATCAATTATATCGATGATGAAGGTAAGCACTGGAACCGTAAGTCTCGTGTATGGACAGACAAGGAAGCTGCCAAATATCATGAGAACATGAAGAACCATACGATGTAAGAGAAGGCACCCTCTTGTGTAGATCATTGGGGGCAATCCAGTTTAACGGGAGTATCCGACACTCTGGGCGTGTCACGCGGAGTGGGTCTGTGCCATCCAAAGCAAACCAACCATAAGCAGCGTGGATGAGACCGCACAAGCCATCGTGCGGACGGTGTTCCAGAGCGTCCAGCGAGGGACATAGACGCGATGCCAGTAGTCGCGGGTTACGTCGTCGGACAGGTCCATGCCCGCGAGCGCTTGGTTCGTCGGCACATTGAATGCGATCGTCACTCCAAAACAGCCGATGAAATAAATCACGTCGGCAGGAGCGATCAAGGATGCCCCCGGCCCGCTCAGATGGACCATGCTGCAGCCAAACACCAGAATTGAGACCAGCGCGAGGCCCAGAAACAGAGACATAAATATCCAGCGGAAGACTTCACGGTTGATGACTTGCATGGCTTCGATGCCACCTATGCCATCTGTGTGGGTATGAGACCGCATTATGAAGTCCGAAAAAGCGAGAAAGACACCACCGACCAGCGCATAGGCAAGAAGGGTAAATTGGGCGAGAAGGAAAAACCAGACAGACATGGGACCGTCCTTTCGTAAATGTGTGTGGGAGAGGTGGAGCGCTGAAGCGCGCCCCAGTAATTTCAATGCATGATTGCGTAGAGGAGCGTCGTCTCGCAGTGGCTGTCCGCCCAAAGATCGACGACAGAAAGCTGGCTTTTCCACCGGCCGATGACCTGTCCTGCACAGTCATCTCGGATGCCCTCTATCGCGTAGCGGTAGGCAAGATTGGCATTCTGGAATTCGACTGCTGTCAGGCCTTCCATGAGGCGATCATCGAAGGTTGGCATCAGCCCAAAGACTGTACGCGGACATCGAAGACATAGTCGCGCGTGATGATCACGTCCTGTCGGTTTCCAAGGACCGACACATGGCCGGAAAGAAAGTGGTCAAAATCATAGGCCAGTAAGATTTCGAAGATTCCGAAGTAGGCGTTTATATCGGAGGTCGTCCCAAAGTTCATGAACGGCGCTTCGCCGGGCGTGATCGTGTCGATTGCCATCAGAAATTTTTCCTTAGGCAGGAAGATTGTAACGTCGGTGTCTTCGGCGTGGAATTTTGCGGCTTTAAGCTCGATCTTGACCCCGTCGATTGTCATATCCAGTGCCGCATCGAAGACTTGTGTAGGGGCCAAGATACCCTCAAGCGGGAAGTCTTTCAGCGTCTTCGCCACTTTGGCGGCTGTCACGACTTCAAACCCATCGATGTCGCCAAAGTTGTAGCCGCCGCCGTTATGGTCGCGGTGGCCATGGCTCATGATAAGATGCGTGATCGACATATCGGGCGCCGTCATTTCGATCACCGTCCGCAGGTTTTGCCCAAAGCTTGGCGGGGCGTCGAGGACAACCACGCCGTCGTCGGTCACGATAAAGGCAGACTGGTAGACAAGGTCAGTGACGAAGAAGAGGCCTGGCTCGATCTCGCTGACATGCAGGCCGAAATTGGGATTAATACCGGCCGCACGCGCGCGCATTTCGGGCAGTTCGCAGGCAAAGTGCCGGAAGCTGTCGGGATGATCGACCTCGAGTGAAATCGTGTTTGCAGGATTGTGGTCAGGTCTGGCCATGGATGCCGGCGCAAAGCCAGTGATGGCCGCGACCGCAATCGCGGAAACGGTGATTAAGCTATTCATTTTGAATTCCCTTGATTTGGTTACGATGGCCAAGGGATAGGAAACTGCGGCGCCAACAGTATTGGCTGCTGCGGCCAAGGAATTGACCGCCGCTGCCAAAAATAGCCGTCTTAGGTCTTCAACTTCTCTTTGCGATAGGTTGCCGGCGTGTGCCCGACCCAGCGTTTGAAGGGGCGGTTGAACGAGCTTTGCTCTGAGCAAACCTGTCAGAAAGGCTATCTTGGCAAGAGAGGAACGTTCATCTCTCAGCAGGCCTTCGGCAAGTTCACGGCGCGTGGTTTAGGTCAGGTTTTGGAAGGTCATTGCGTCCTTTGCAGGGCGCCTGTGCAGAGATCGCACACTCATCCCAAGACGCCGGGCGATCTCGTCCATCTTGGGCAGTCCCTCACCAAGGGCGCGGGCAATGAAGTCCTTGGTGTGCTCGATCAGCGACCCCATATCGCCCATCAATTCCATTTCACGGTCGGGGTGCCCAAGCAGGAAGTCCGTGATCCCTTTGTCACCGAGTTTGTTGGAGGCAGTCAGGACGTCGGGTGAGATCAGCAGAGCATCGCGATCTGAGCCGAAGTAGACCGGGCATCCAACGAGCTTCGATTGGCGTCCAGCAAGGTACCCTCAGGCGAAAGTAGGCCAATGAAACCCTGCACGAGATCACAGATGCCTCGGTTTTGATCACTGCCAAATTTGATATCCAGTGAAGATGACATCTAGCGCCTCTCAATCTGGGGCAATTGGGTCGCTTTATAGCTGCAAAATCTAGCGTAACATTAAGTAGACATTTACCAAATGCAACGCCTTCGTTGACAGGTTGCCGGTGCTTTTGGGGTCCTGGCCTGTTCCTCCTGAATGACCCAGTTTCGAGATTTATGGGTGATAGGCCAAGGCTAGGTAGTCACAGGCGTATTGGCTGAGGTAATTGATGATGCTGTTGAGCGGCAGTCAGCTGTTGATGCGCTTTACATCTGTTGCAAGCATGTAGCCAATCCCACGCACCGTTTTGATCAGCAGCGGCGAGGTCGGGTCCAGTTCGATTTTCCTGCGCAACCGGGCTACCTGATTGTCAATCGCGCGGTCCAGCGGTGTCCATTCGATGCCATGCAGCAAATCCATGATCCTATCGCGGGACAGCATCCTCTTTGGATTACG
>NZ_CALJXO010000059.1:0-7734 GCF_937988555.1 uncultured Boseongicola sp.
AAGTCTTCTTTGGCATCGCTGCCGAAGAAGAGCATGCAGTCGCAGCAGGTCTGATGATTGGCGCGGCTTATGCCGCCGGCGAGACCACCGAAGAAAGCAACGTCGTTGACGACCACGGCGAGGCCCCGGTTCCGGGGCAGGGCGCGATTTATATGGCCCCGGAAAACAACGTTCTGGACGATGCACATCATGCGCCGAAGTGGGTCAAAGTGTCGCCGTTCATTGCGATGTTGATCGGGTTCCTGACGGCCTATCAGTTCTACATCCGCCGACCCGAGTGGCCCAGGCGTTTGGCCGAAAACCAGCAGATTTTGTATCAGTTCCTGTTGAACAAATGGTACGTTGACGAGATCTACGACTTTTTGTTCATCAAGCCTGCCATGTGGCTGGGTCGGTTGCTTTGGAAGAAGGGCGACGGCGTCGTCATCGACGGCTTCCTCAATGGTATCGCGATGGGCCTTGTGCCGTTCTTCACGCGTCTCGCGGGGCGCGCGCAGTCGGGATATATCTTTACTTATGCGTTCTGGATGGTGATCGGAATTGTCTTCCTGATCAGCTGGATGACGCTGTCGGGGGGAGGCGAATAATGCTTTTCGACAACCTCCTTTCCATCGTCACCTTCATTCCGCTAATCGGTGCCGCGATTATGGCGCTGTTTCTGCGGGGCGACGATGAGGCCGCACGGGCCAATGCCAAGTGGCTCGCTTTGGCGGCGACAAGTGCGTCGTTCCTGGCGTCCCTGTTCCTGCTCACAGGCTTTGACGCATCGAACCCGGATTTCCAGTTTGTGGAAGAGAGCGAATGGATTTTGGGCCTTACCTACAAGATGGGTTTGGACGGGATTTCGATCCTGTTTGTGATGCTCACAACCTTCCTGATGCCGCTAGTGATCCTTTCGTGCTGGGACGTCACACATCGTGTCAAAGAATATATGATCGCATTCCTTGTTCTGGAAACGCTGATGTTGGGCGTTTTCTGCGCGCTTGACCTGGTCCTGTTCTACCTGTTCTTCGAAGGTGGTCTGATCCCGATGTTCTTGATCATTGGCATTTGGGGCGGCAAAGAGCGGATTTATGCGTCTTTCAAATTCTTCCTCTACACCTTCTTCGGGTCGGTCCTGATGCTTGTCGCGATGATCGCGATGTACGTGGATGCAGGCACCACGGATATCGTGGCTTTGCTGCGCCATAACTTCTCGTCCGAAGTGTTGGAGGTCTGGGGCTTTACCATAATCGGCGGCTTGCAGACGCTGCTTTGGGTGGCGTTTTTCGCGTCCTTCGCGGTCAAGATGCCGATGTGGCCGGTCCACACATGGTTGCCGGATGCGCACGTTCAGGCGCCGACGGCCGGCTCGGTCGTTCTAGCGGCTATCCTGTTAAAGATGGGTGGCTATGGCTTCTTGAGGTTCAGCTTGCCGATGTTCCCGGTTGCTTCGGATTTACTGTCAGACTTCGTATTGTGGATGAGCGCGATTGCCATCGTCTACACGTCGTTGGTCGCGCTGATGCAGGAAGATATGAAGAAGCTGATAGCCTATTCTTCCGTCGCTCACATGGGTTTTGTGACGGCGGGTATTTTTGCGGCAAACCAGCAGGGGCTTGATGGCGCGATCTTTCAGATGATCTCGCACGGGTTCATTTCGGGCGCGTTGTTCCTGTGCGTCGGCGTGATATACGACCGGATGCATACCCGTGATATTGATGCTTACGGCGGTCTTGTGAACCGGATGCCGGCCTATGCCCTGGTGTTCATGCTGTTCACCATGGCGAATGTGGGCCTGCCCGGAACATCCGGGTTTGTGGGCGAATTCCTGACTTTGATGGGCATGTTCCAGGCGAATACATGGGTTGCGGCAGTGGCCACGACGGGTGTGATCTTGTCGGCGGCCTATGCGCTTTGGTTGTATCGCCGTGTGGTGATGGGGGACCTCATCAAAGAGAGTTTGAAATCCATCTCGGACATGACCACGCGAGAGCGCTGGATATTTGCGCCGTTGATCGTGATGACCATTCTTCTTGGGGTCTATCCGGCCCTTGTGACCGATATTATCAGCCCGTCTGTCGCCAACCTTTTGGGTGGCTATGAAACAGCGCTGGCGGATCATGCTGCGCAATCGATGGTCGCGGCCAACGGAGGGGGCAACTGATGCAACCCGGTGATCTTTCTGTAATTCTTCCCGAGATCGTGCTGTCGCTGTTTGCGATGGCTGGCCTGATGGTTGGCGCCTATGGCGGCAAAGACAAAACTGCGCCGATGCTGGTTTGGGCAACATCTGCTTTGATGGTGGCGCTGGCCGCATGGATCGGTGTGCAGAGTGCCGGGAGCGAGATTGCCTTTGGCGGAATGTTCATCGACGACGGGTTTGCGCGCTTTGCTAAGGTGACGATCCTGTTGGCGACGGCGGCGGTATTACTGATGAGCGAAGGGTATATGCAGCGCCGTGGGCTGCTGCGCTTTGAGTATCCATTGCTGATTGCGCTTGCGACAGTTGGCATGATGATGATGGTATCGGCGGGCGATTTGATCGCACTTTATATGGGCCTCGAGCTTCAGTCGCTGGCGTTGTATGTGGTTGCGTCTTTGCGCCGTGACAGCGTGAAGTCGACGGAAGCGGGCCTGAAGTATTTCGTCCTTGGCGCATTGTCGTCGGGTTTGCTGCTGTATGGCGCATCGCTGACCTATGGATTTGCAGGCACAACTTTGTTCTCTGGCATCATCGAAGCGGCGCAAGGCGACTTGCCCTTGGGCCTGCTTTTCGGTCTGGCGTTTATTTCGGCTGGTTTGGCATTCAAGGTCTCGGCGGCCCCTTTCCATATGTGGACGCCGGACGTTTACGAAGGCGCGCCGACACCGATTACGGCGTTCTTTGCCACAGCGCCGAAGATGGCCGCGATGGGCTTATTCGCGCGGGTTTTGCACGATGCGTTTGGCGGCATGGTTGGGGATTGGCAGCAGATTCTGGCGTTCCTGTCGGTGGCTTCGATGTATCTGGGCGCCATTGCCGCGATTGGACAGACCAATATCAAGCGACTGATGGCCTATTCGTCGATCTCGCACATGGGCTTTGCATTGATGGGTTTGGCGTCTGGCACGGCGTTTGGCGTGCAGGCGATGCTTGTCTATATGGCGATCTACATCACGATGAATATCGGCACCTTTGCTTTCATCCTTTCGATGGAGAAAGACGGCGCGCCGGTGGTGGAGATCTCGGCCTTATCGCAGTATTCGCGCTGTAATCCGCTGAAGGCCTTGGCGATGCTGATCTTGCTGTTCAGCCTTGCAGGCGTGCCGCCTTTGGTTGGCTTTTTCGGCAAGTACTACGTGCTTTTGGCGGCTGTGGAAGCGGGCCTTGGATGGCTTGCGGTTGCGGGTGTGATCGCCTCCGTTATCGGTGCGTTCTATTATTTGCGCATCGTATACCTGATGTATTTCGGGTCCGAGGATAGTGAAATGGATACCGGGTCTGCGCCGATCCTGTCGGGGTTTCTGGTGGTCAGCGCGGCGATCATGGTCCTTGGGGTGATCAACCTCTTCGGGGTCGAGGCGGTTGCGGAAGCTGCGGCGGCAACGCTTGTCAAATAAAGTAATTTTTCGCGCCTCTGGCGAGATCCGCTGGGGGCGCTGCCCCCAGATACCCAGAGTATTTCAACCAAGAAGAATGGGGTGGGCGGCGTGACTCGCGAGCCTTTGCCCTGGCCTGATGGGACTGACCGCATCGTTTTGGATGAGGTCGACAGCACCATGGCCGAAGCGGCACGGCGGGCCTCGACTTTGGATCGTCCTACCTGGATCATGGCGCGCCACCAAACGGCCGCACGGGGGCGGCGGGGCAAAATCTGGTCGAACCCGCGCGGCAATTTTGCCGCGACCTTTGTGATGAAGCCCGGCGGCAATCCGGCAAGCGCGGCGCTTAGATCGTTTTTGGCGGCGAATGCTTTGTTCGAGGCTTTGGCGATGAAGGTCAACCGAGACGCGCTTTCGTTGAAATGGCCCAATGATGTGCTGTTGAACGGCGGCAAGGTGGCGGGGATTTTGCTGGAAAGCACCGGGCGCGGCGGTGTGATCGAGTGGCTATCAGTGGGCATCGGCGTCAATCTGAAGATCGTACCGGACGATGTAGGGCGCACCGATTTTCCGCCCGTTTCGCTTGCAGGCGAGGGCGGTGCGGCGACGGATCAGGACGAGTTCCTATCGCTTTTGGCTTCGAATTTCGCCACCGAGGAGCGGCTATTTCAGGAGTTTGGCTTTGGCCATATTCGCGAGAAATGGCTGGGCCGTGCCGCGCGTCTGGGTGAGGTTATCACCGCGCGCACAACCAAAGGCGAAGTTATGGGCATCTTTGAGACGGTGGACGAGGCGGGGCATCTTGTGCTTATGACCCCAAAGGGTCGGGTTGCTATCCCGGCAGCTGACGTATTTTTCTGAGAGGGAGGGCGAAATGCTCCTCTGTATCGACACTGGCAATACCAACACGGTCTTTTCCATCTGGGATGGCGCGGCCTTCATCGGGACGTGGCGTGCGTCGACTGAGCATCAGCGCACGGCGGATCAGTATTTTGTCTGGCTGTCGACACTGATGGCGACGGTAGGTCTGCAGGACGTGGCGATTGACGAGGTGGTGATCTCGTCGACTGTGCCGCGGGTGGTGTTCAATCTACGTGTTCTGTGCGACCGCTATTTCGGTTGCCGCCCCTTGGTGGTTGGAAAACCCGAGTGTTTGCTGCCGGTGCCGTCCCGCGTCGATGAAGGCGTGCGCCCGGGGCCTGACAGACTTGCCAATGCGGCCGGCGCGTTTGCCCGACATGGTGGCAATACGGTGGTTGTCGACTTCGGGACGGCGACGAATTTCGATGTTGTGGCCGACGATGGGGCCTATATCGGCGGCGTAATTGCGCCCGGTGTGAACCTTAGCCTTGAAGCGCTTGCAATGGGGGCCGCTGCCTTACCGCATGTGGACATTACGCAACCCGAAAAAGTGATTGGCACCAATACGGTAGAATGCATTCAATCCGGTGTCTTTTGGGGCTATACGGGCCTGATCGAGGGGATTACCGCGCGCATCAAGGCCGAATTTGGCGCGCCCATGAAGGTGATCGGGACTGGCGGTCTGGCACCGCTATTTGCCAAAGGTGATATGCTTTTCGACTCTGTCGAAGATGATTTGACGATGTACGGGCTGACCGTAATTCATCGCTTTAACAAGGAAAATCAATGAGTAACGAGCGTCTGATTTATCTGCCTCTGGGCGGTGCCGGCGAAATTGGAATGAACGCCTATGTCTACGGATGGGGCGCGCCCGACAAGGAGCGGTTGATAGTCGTGGACCTTGGGGTGACGTTCCCCGAGATGGAGGGCTCGCCCGGTGTCGATCTCATATTCGCAGACGTCGAATGGCTTGAAGCCCGTGCGGACCGCATCGAAGGCGTGTTTATTACACATGCGCATGAAGACCATGTCGGCGCGATCGGGCATTTGTGGCACCGGCTGCGGGCCCCGATTTATGCGCGGAAATTTACGGCGCTTCACGCCGCGCGCAAATTGTCAGAGCATGGCGGCGACGAGAATGCAATCAAGGTGGTTGAGGCTTGGCCCACCACGACTAAAGTCGGACCCTTCAGTGTGGGCTTTGCGCCGATCAGCCATTCGATCCCGGAAAGTTCATCCCTGGTGATCGACACGCCGGTAGGGCGCGTCGTTCATACGGGCGACTTCAAGTTGGATGAGACGCCTTTGGTTGGTGAGGCCTGGGATCCTGACATGTGGCGCAAGATCGCCAAGGATGGTGTGAAGGCGCTTGTGTGCGACTCGACCAATGTGTTTTCACCCAATCCCGGACGATCTGAAGTAACCGTTGGCCCCGAGATTACCAAGTTGGTGAGCGAGGCGAAAGGCATGGTTGTGGCGACCACTTTTGCGTCCAATGTCGCACGCGTAAAGACGCTTGCAGCAGCGGGCAAGGCGGCGGGCCGCTCGGTCTGTCTTTTGGGCCGGTCGATGAAGCGAATGGTTGAAGCCTCGGTCGAAACGGGCGTTTTGACGGATTTTCCTGCTGTTGTAACCCCGGAAGAAGCAGCGGACATTCCGCGTGAAAATCTGATGTTGCTAGTGACCGGCAGTCAGGGCGAACGGCGCGCTGCA
Source organism: uncultured Boseongicola sp. (assembly GCF_937988555.1). NCBI lineage: Bacteria > Pseudomonadati > Pseudomonadota > Alphaproteobacteria > Rhodobacterales > Paracoccaceae > Boseongicola > uncultured Boseongicola sp. The sequence goes on from NZ_CALJXO010000059.1 coordinate 6,139, forward strand.
TCGGCAGGCCTAAGCCGTGGTAAGTATCTTGGGCTTCAAGTGAAGGAGGGCGATCTGTTCCTGTTTTCCTCTAAAACCATTCCTGGAAACGAGCGCGGCGTGAGCCGGATTATCAATGCGTTCTCCGAAAAAGGCGTTGATGTCGTCGACGACAGTTCGGGGCATTATCACGTGTCGGGCCATGCGAACCGGCCCGATCTTGATGAGATGCACAAGACGATTGAACCCGATATGGTCATCCCGATGCACGGTGAACATCGCCATTTGAGGGAACACGCCAAACTTGCGGCCTCTAACGGGATTGCAAGTATCGTGGCGCCTAACGGCACGATGGTAGATCTGACAGGCAAGACGCCGAAGGTCGCCGAATTCGTCGAAGCCGGTCGGACTTATCTAGATGGATCAGTACAGATCGGTGCGATGGATGGTGTCGTGCGGGACCGTATCCGGATGGCGATCAACGGGCATGTGCTTGTGACGCTGATCATGGAAGACAACGACGTGCTTGGCGACCCTTGGGTCGAGATATCGGGCTTGCCGGAAACCGGGCGCTCTAAGGCGGCTTTGGTCGATGTGCTGGAAGAAGATCTGGGTCAGCTCGTTGGGCGCGCCAAGCGCAAGACAATGTCCAGTGACGAGGCTTTGGAGAAAGAGCTACGTCAAGTCGTGCGAAAGTCGGCGCAAGATGAGATCGGTAAGAAGCCAGAAGTGACTGTCGTGATTTCGCGTTTGAGCGCGTGATGTTGCCGGTTGTCTTTGACCTTGACGGGACCCTGATCGACAGTCTGCCGGACGTGACAAAGGCGGTGAACCTTCTTCTGGCGGAAGAGGGGCAGCCGCTTTTGGAGACGTCGGTGGTGAACACCTTTGTCGGCAGCGGCGAGCAGGTTTTGATGCAGCGCCTTATTGCGGCAACAGCGTTCGAACCGGTGGACGCCGACCGGCTGATGCCGCGCTTCATTACGCATTATAAAATGGCGGCGTTGGATACGAAGCTTTTCCCGGGCGCGCGGGAGGCGTTGGATCGCCTTCTTGCGGCCGGTGTTCCGATCGGGCTTTGCACCAACAAGCCGCGTGCGCCCTTGGTTCCGACGCTTGAGGCGGCGGGGCTTGATAATGTGTTTGGTGTGGTTGTTGCGGGGGATGACTTGCCCAAGCGGAAGCCTGATCCTGCGCCTTTGTTTCATTGCTTTCAAAAGCTTGGATCAGAGACTGGGATTTATGTCGGGGACAGCGAAGTGGACGCCGAGACCGCACAGCGGGCCGGCGTTCCCTTCGTGATTTACGCACACGGCATCCGCGTCAGCCCGATCGAAGACATTCCGCACGACGTGGTGTTTGATGATTTTGGGGCGCTTGATGCGATTTTGGCGAAACTGTCTTCTTAGGCATTCCTCTCTCGGAGCAGGTCTCGTCAGAGCTTGGTGAATATCCCGCGTCCCGGATAGTTCTGCGACAATCCCTCACTAACCCCATAGCTGCGAACAACATTTCCCTCGGGCCGAGCGACGCGCTTGCGCTTTGAGGGATCCGTCGCCCTACAACGCAAATCGTGATCAGCGGTAATGGACGTTTGTTCTAAGATTCCACGATGAG
>NZ_CALJXO010000060.1:0-4391 GCF_937988555.1 uncultured Boseongicola sp.
CAAAGACTACAAAATCCGTTAAATCAAATCGCATACAAGTCGCTCCATTGGGCAGACGGAATGCAATATCAGTGCGGGTCCAATCAAGTACCGGCATAAAGTTATAGCAAACGATGCCAATACCCGCAGCAGAAAGGTTGCGAAGGCTTTGTTTGTAATTGGCAATATGTGTTCGCCATTCGCCTTGCTGTTTCTTGACATCCTCAGAGACAGGCAGGCTCTCGACAACTTCCCAGTTCAATCCGGAAGGCACGTTATCTGCCTGCCGTGAAATTTCGTTTTGTCTCTGTGCGATTTCAGCTGCAGTCCACACGTCCCCAGTGGGCACGTGATGCAACGCTGACACGACGCCCTCCACACCTGCCTGAAGCATATCATTTAGTGTGACCTGATCTGCCGGTCCGAACCATCGCCAAGTTTGCCTCATTTTTCTCTCCTTCGACACCGTGCACATTCAATCAGATTACGGTAAAAATGGCATACACCATACTTCCATACAAGATTATTGACTTGTATGGAAGTATGGTGAATATGGGATTCGGAAGGACAATTAATGCCGTTTGCGCACGGTCCGGTTTGGGATCTTGATCACTCTTTGCCCATTGGGCCGCAGCTCCACCGAATATTGCGTGAACGGATCGTCAGAAATGATCTGGCATCAGGCAGTAAAATTTCTGAATCGGAAATCGCCAAATCCTATTCGATAAGTCGCCAGCCAGTCCGTGAAGCTTTCATCAAGTTATCCGAAGAGGGGCTGATTTTGATCAGACCTCAGCGCAGTACAATTGTAAGAAAGATTGACCCGGTCACAGTTCTTGAGGCCCGGTTCGTGCGCGAGGCCATCGAAGCAGACATCGTAAAGCTTCTGGCGAAGAGATCTGATCCTGCTGTTATAAAGGAGCTTCGCGCCCAATTGGCCGAGCAGCAGCGTGTGGCACACAACGATCCAACCCGCTTCATTCTGCTGGACGAACTCTTTCATTGGACGCTTGCTGAGGCCGCTGACAAAGCGAATGTCTGGAGATTCATCGAAGGACTGAAGTCACAGATGGACCGGGTTAGGTTCCTGAGTTTCAGCCTCTTCCCGACGACCAAATTGATCGAGCAACACAAAGAGATTGTTGATTCCATCGAGACCGGAGACGTCAGGCAAGCAGAGATGTCGATCCGCGTTCATCTCAATGAGATTCTGACAGATCTCCCCGCAATTCAGGCCGAAAATCCTGATTTTTTTGTTGAAACGCAACAATAGACACCACTCAACAACACACCCTGGAGGAAGACTATGAAATTAACTAAGGCACTTACAACGATCATCGTAGCTGGGATTGCTTCCCAGTTCATTGGTGGCGCGGCCATCGCACAGGATATGACGCTGAAGCTTGGTCACTTGGCCAACGAGTCAAACCCTTGGCACAAAGCATCTGTCAAATTCGGTGCAGAGCTGTCCCGGCTGACAGACGGGCGCATAGCCGTTGAGGTGTTTCCCAACGAGTCGCTCGGCAAGGAAATTGACCTTATTAATGGCATGCAGCTTGGGACAGTTGACATGACAATCACGGGAGAAAGCCTGCAGAACTGGGCACCAATGGCCGCACTTCTGGCCGTGCCTTACGCCTACAAATCTATCGAGCATATGGACCAAGTCGCTAGCGGTGATATCGGTGATCAGATCAAGGCACAGATAATTGAGAAAGCTCAAATCCGTCCCATCGCCCACTTTGCCCGTGGTCCCCGCAACCTGACATCAAACCGTCCCATTCCTTCACCCGACGACCTGAACGGTCTGAAGATGCGGGTGCCGAATGTGCCGCTGTTCGTTGATGTATGGAAATCACTTGGAGCCAACCCTGGCCCAATGGCGTTCTCCGAGGTATTTACATCGCTTCAAAACGGGACAATCGACTCTCAGGAAAACCCACTCGCGCTGATCCGCTCTGCGAACTTCAATGAAGTTCAAAGCCATGTGAACATGACAGAGCATGTGCGTTCCTGGATTTATCTGACCATCGCAGAATCCACATGGGGCAAGCTGTCTGCCGAAGACCAGGCCGCAGTCATGCAAGCGGCGGCTCTTGCACAAGCCTATGAGCGTGGATTGTTCGAGGCGTCAATTGATGCTGATCGCGCCTACCTTGAAGGACAGGGCATGACATTTGTCGAAGTTGACGGTGCCGCTTATGCAGCCAAAGCCAAGGATGCTGTGTTGGCCAATGTTAACGCCGAGATAAAACCAATCGTTGAAGGTCTTTTTGCCCAATAAAACAGGTGTATAGCCTAAAGTGCGGGGCCGGTTTCGTTCCGGCCCCGCATTCAATTAAGCCTGAGGATTTTCGATGTCGATCCAGAGCATTCAAACAATCGTCGTGAAAGCGTGCCGCGCAGGGGTTGGCCTTGCGTTCTGCGTGCTGATCGGCGCGGTCTTGTATCAGGTTATCGGTCGGTCGATCGGAATGTCGTCGGTCTGGACCGAGGAATTGACGCGATATGCGTTGCTGTATCTTGCAGCATTTGGTGTTGGTCTATCGTTACTGAGTGGGGACCTGGTAAATGTCGACGTCATCTGCGAGTCCTTACCCGGCGAATGGCCGCGGCGCCTGCGGCTATTTTCGGCTACAGTAACAGCCTTTCTATGCCTCATTTTGCTAGGCCCGGCATGGAAATACACCTCCATCGGGGTCCTCCAAACTTCGGCTGCAATGGGACTGCGGATGGACTTTGTCCACGTCAGTATTCTGGTGTTGCTGGTCCTGTTGCTCGTATTTTCTGGTCTGCGGGTTGTTTCAATGCTCTGGGCAGGGACCTCCGGGCTCCCCGAGAAATACGGAGATGACGCCTGATGGATGTCACAATACTAATTACGGTGTTTCTGCTTGGTCTGATCACCGGTGTACCGGTCGCAATTTCGCTTGGTGTGGCTTCCCTCGCCTACTTGTTTTTCGCCGACATCCCTTTTGTGGTGATGCCACAAAAGATGTATGCGGGCATGGATGTGTTCGTTCTTCTGAGTATTCCGGGGTTTATACTTGCCGGTAACCTGATGAACAGCGGCGGCATTACAGGGCGGATCATTCGCTTTGCAAACGCTTTGGTTGGCTGGATACGCGGCGGACTTGGTCTCACAAATATTGCGGCCTCTATGCTGTTTGGCGGCATCACCGGGACGGCGGTGGCTGATGCGGCCTCTATTGGCGGCGTCATGATTCCCGGGATGAAAAAGGCCGGATATCCGGCAGATTTCGCGGCCGCTGTAACAGCGGCGTCCTCAACTGTAGGACCAATCATTCCGCCAAGTGTTCCGATGATCATCGTCGGTGCCCTCTCTGGAATTTCAGTGGGCAAGATGTTCCTTGCTGGTGCCGTTCCGGGCATTCTGATGGGGCTGGCGATGATGGTGACCTGCTACATCATATCGGTCAAAAAGAACTTTCCACGACAGGAGTGGAAGGGCGTATCCGAGCTAGCGCTTTCTTTCTCCTCGGCGTTTTGGGCGCTAGCGATGACAGGATTGATTATCTACGGACTGCTAAGCGGGCTTGCGACACCAACGGAAACGGCCGTGGTCGCAAGCGTCTATGCGCTGGTCGTTGGCGCCTTCGTCTATCGCGAACTGAAACTATCGGATGTTCCGAAAATTCTGATAGACAGCGCCGTGTCTTCGGCCGCTATTCTTGTTCTTGTAGGATTTGCCAATGTATTCGGATGGATATTGGTTTCAGAACGCATCCCGCAAGCAATAGCATCTGGTGTGCTTTCCGTCACCGACAACAAGTTCCTGGTGATCCTGATCATCAATCTCCTGTTGCTCTTTGTGGGCATGTTTATGGAAACGATTGCGGCCTTGATAATCCTGTTTGTTCCACTTCTCGCTCTGGCGCAGGGGGTCGGGATAGAGCCGCTTCACTTTGCGACTTTCGCAGTCTTGAACCTAATGATCGGGCTAACAACTCCGCCAGTGGGGGTTTGTCTGTTCGTTTGTGCCAATATTGCGCGGCTGCCGCTCACACCTGTCGTCTGGGCCATCCTTCCCTTTCTGGCAACCAATATCATTGTGCTGTTGCTGGTCTCTTACATTCCCGCATTGGCTACATGGTTGCCTTCCGTTCTGATGCCCTAGGAGTAATCCATGCAAACGCGTCTCTGCCGATTGTACGGCCAAAAAGACATCCGTATTGAAACCGCCGATGTCTCGGCTCCGCGTGGCGGAGAAGTCCTTGTCCAAATAGGGGCTGGAGGTATCTGCGGATCAGATCTGCATTACTATCAGGACGGTGGGTTCGGACCGATCCGTGTCAAAGAGCCTATTGTTCTCGGTCATGAAGTCGCCGGAACCGTGTGCGACATTGGCCCCAACGTCACCAGTCTCAAACCCGGTGATCGGGTTGCCCTTA
>NZ_CALJXO010000061.1:0-20945 GCF_937988555.1 uncultured Boseongicola sp.
GCCTTGGTTTGCGCACTGGATATTCTGGTCGAGCGAGGCGTCCGTCTCGTGATGATAGCGGGAGACCTGACCGACGATGGCCAAGCTCCTAATTGGCGTGCTTCTGCGAAAGTGTTGGATCGTTATTCTCAACGACATAACATGCGGTTCTTTTTGACACCGGGCAACCATGACCAGTGGTGTGGCGATGGCAAGCCCTTGCGAAAGGAGATGGTCAGTTCCCATGGAACGACCTTTGCGGTGTCGGGCGACAAATCTGACGAGACGGCACGCTTCGCACCAGAAATGTTCCAGATCGGGCAAGCTGACGTTCTTAACTACGCCTCGGGGTTCGGATTTTGTCGCCATTCGGACGACCTGCACTGGGAAACTCCTTTTGGCTCGTCAGATGAATTGGCAAGCCGCATTGGCATGGTGTCTCGGGCAGGAAGGGACCCCGTGGAATTGCCGGATCTGTCTTATCTTGTTGAGCCGGTAGAAGGGCTTTGGATCCTGGCGATTGATGCAAACGTCTATTTGCCGAACGAAAGTGGATGGCGTGACTTTGGAAATGAGGGCTGGACTGCCGTATCGCGACACAAGGCTTGGCTGCTTGACTGGATCAGCGATGTCTCCCGTCGCGCAAGGGCGTCAGGTAAGCAGCTTTTGTCCATGTCGCACTTTCCGGCTTGTGATGTGCTTTGTGGGGTTCCGCGCGGGTTGGCCGAACGTGTCATGCCAACTTTGGACGTGGCGCATGCGCTTGCGCGCACTCGGATGGGACTGCATTTCAGCGGGCACTGGCACATCAACCGCACTGGTGCTCAGACCGTCGGAGATGATTGGCTGGTAAATGTCGCTGTGCCTTCAACGGCGAGTTTTCCTGCGGCGTTCAAACTGGTCGATTTGCAAGGTACAAAGGCTCGGATAGAAACACTTCGGTTGGGGTCGGTCTCAGGGTTTAATGCTGCCTTCGGGCACTACATTGCGGAACAACCAATGTCGCAGTTGGCTCAGAGCGATAACTACGACAGCTTCTTGGCTCTGCATTTTGCGGGCCTCATTGGGACGCGCTTTCTGGTGCAAGACTGGCCTGAGGCGTTCTGCGCATCGTTAGAAGGGTCTACGCTGGCGGAAATCCTGGCTAGGATAGGCTCTTGTGTGCCCGAGATGTCCGGCTCAATCCCTGCGCGTTTGGCTATGGAGGACTTTTATGCGCTTGAGCACGGTGGGCAGTTGGCCGGAGTGCCCTCAGGCCGCTTGGACGTCTACACACGCCTTGACGCGTCCGTTCTGACGGAGAGTTCTGACAGTGACCGCAGGCTTTTCCAGGGTCTGGCTCACTACAGTCAGGCACTGCCGGACGATACTTTCAGTGTGCATCTATTGGATGGAACGATCATGACTGGTCCTGTCAGAGGTATCTAGCTTGAGCCGGGTTGGGTGGCAGTTTAGCGTCCTTCGATGACAAAACGCTCCCCTTTCCGGTATTTCAAGACATGCCGACTTCGTCCGCACTGCAGACTTAGATGAATTGAAATGCCTGCAAAATGTACGAAGGTCCGCTTCAGAGAAGCTGCGGCGCAGCATCGCAACCCTCGGTCAAGGTCAGCAATGGGCCGGTCGTGTCGCTCGACACAAGGGGCGGAAAGCAGACCTTCGCTGCGGGGTTCGCCGATGTCTGCTATGCGCGTGTGGTTTCAACGGGTTGCTGCAACACACGCCTCAAATTTCTCTGCTGGGGTTTGATATTGCAAGGTCTTTCGAGGCCTCTCGTTGAGCTGGCGAGCGACTGCGCTCAGCTGTGCTTGGCTAAAGCCCGATGTATCAATGCCTTTCGGGAAGTACTGGCGAAGAAGTCGATTGGTGTTTTCATTACTCCCTCTTTGCCACGCATTGCCCGGCAGGCGATTGCGTAGCAATCTGCCGAGAGGGGTGACTGAGGATCACAAAAATAGACGTCAATCTTTGTAGCCATCGATGACGATGCACGGTCAAAACGCCGCCCAATTGAACTCAGTGGCTCTCCACGCTGCCATCGACCCCACATCTCCGATTTCTGTTGAGCCGTATAAAATGTCCGCTGACGATACTTCATGCTTAACACTCCATCTTTCCAAAAAGACTAAAGTGTTGCGACCACCCTTTGAACTCACAGGGACAAAGCAGCCTTTGGCAGATCAGGTCATGTGAGCCAGTCAGTTTTGACCACCTGCACCTATCAGGGTCCTGCGAATTGGATGTCGCGCGAAACTCTGTGGCTGTCGGAAACGAAGTTTCCTGAGTTGTTGAGGATCTGAGCTGGGGATAGTATGCCCCGGAACTATTCAGAACGAGAGACAAAAAATGGCCCCGAACAGCCTTGGCATCGTCGTCCTCCTGGGGCTTCTGGCAGGGCCCGCCCTTGCGGATTGCGCGGCCGACAGTCTTGCGGCAACGCCGCCTGAATTTTACACGATCCTGCCCGCGCCACCTGATCCCGCGCTTCGACCGGTGCTTCCTGAATGCTTGCGCGGACTTTCCGGGCCCGAGCAGGAGAATTGCCCTCGGGACGAGATCACCGCCTATGGCACGGCCGTCGAGACTTGGGTTGCCGCACTGAATTCCTATGTCACCAACACCAGCCGGTTTGCAAACGAAGCGGCGGTGTTCGCCAATTCCGCGATCGACTATGCGCAGGAAGCACGAACCTATGCCGATGTCGCGTTCGAATTCGCAAATTGCGAAGCAGCGGCAATCTACGACGCGTCCGAAAAATAAGCCGGCATTTCCCAAGTAGAACGCCCTCCCTTCCGTGCTGCTGCCGTTTTGCGCACCTTTGGGCTCTGGGTCGCCATTGGATGTCTTTCACTTTTGCACGCAATGGCTGAGTTCTGGCCACTATCGTCGTGTCACAAACGATCGTTTTTGGTACATTAGTTGTGGTAAAGGGAATATTGTCCGCTGTGGGACTGAACTGGAACTCGCGCAATGCGCGCGCGTTCAGCAGAAAAAACCTGAACCCATTGTCGGCCTAGCCGCCGAAGCAAAGCTCTGTCAGAGCGCGTAGTCTTTGCAGAACGGCGTATCTGGTAATTTGGCTGCGCGGTGTTGGCCTTCAGTCAGTCAGCACATTAGCTAAGAATGCATCGATCGCGTCGCGGACCTCGGTGCCCGACTCTTCCAAGACCCACATGACGTGCTTTTGGAGCCATTTCTCGACAACCAGAGTGATAACATCAATACCAGCTTCGCCCCAGCCTCCGAAAGTGTTTCCAAATGTGGACGCGCTTCGGTTAGGTCGCCAGGTCGAGTGCGCGCGCATTCCGGCTTAGAACTTCCGAATTGCGAATGGGTTTATCAGTCATTGCTGACCGCCTCGACTTCAATTTCGACGCGGTATCCACCAATCAATCCCGCAACTACAATTAAAGTATTTGCCGGTTTGATGTCGCAGAAATACAGCCCGTGTGCTCGTGAAACCGCTTCGACGTCGGCCTCGTCCACAACATAAATGCGCGTGCGCACAACGTCTTCAACAGAAGCCCCCAAGGTTTCAAGCGCAGCCAGGATTTTGTCGATAGTGTAGGTCGTTTGCGCGCCGGCATCGTTAATAGCCACAACCCGGTCAGCACCAGCCGTGGCCGTCGTGCCTGAGACAAGGATACGATTGCCGATCTTCTGTGCGCGCGCATATCCCGCAATATCTTCCCATTTCGATCCGCTGAGAACCTGCCTACCGCCGGCGCGATGCGGCGCATCGGTAGCCTTGTGGAGCATTGGCATGGAATCCAAATGGTGGCTGAGATCGCCGCTTGCCGTCAGAAATGGCGGTTTGCGATATTCGTCGCCGCAATCGCCGGGCACCTGGCGGGTGGCTGAAAATGCTTCATCCAGTCTGTCGTGATCTTCGCGATCCAATGCAAACGAAAAGAGCCGCTGATTGTCGTCCGTATGCACGCGTTCGCCAAGGCGCGCGCCGACGATGACACCAGCGACGGCAGGGTGCTCCAGCACCCATCGTGTGGCGACGTTTGATATCGAGATATTGTGTTTTTGTGCAATCGTGTTCGCCGCGGACAGAATGCCTTGGAAAGCCTCCCAGCCGCCGGTCACGTCGATGAAACGCTTGTATTTCATTTTCGACCAATCGGGGATGTCCTTCGGTTCGGCCTGTGCCAACCAACGGTCTGACAGGAAGCCGCCGCACAGTGTCCCGTAAGCCAGAAGCTTGGCGTCGGTGGCAGCGCAAAGGGCGGACAGTTGATTTGCTGCGCGCCGGTCAACCAGCGAGAAAGATACCTGATTGGTCAACAGCGGGACGCCATCGGATAGGGCGATTTGCAGATGTGCTGAGTCAAAGTTGGTAACGCCGATTTCGGCGATCAGACCTTCGCTGCGCATCTCTGCAAGCTCGTGCAGGGCATCAAGCCATGCAGCGTGCTTAAAACTCCACCAATGAAATTGCAGCAGATCGACGCAGTCCACACCGAGGCGCGTCAGCCGATTTTCAACACCGGCGCGCACAACGTCGCGGGTCATCGGGCCTGGCATTGGACACCATTTGGTGAAAGCCAGCGGACGCGGCGCTCCGCCCCTTGCCAGCAAACGTCCGGCGATGATCTCGGCACTGCCATAGTGATCGGCCATGTCGAAGGTGTCGAACCCACGCTGAGCGTAGGCGTCCAGCCAATCGGCTCCCGCTTCGGGATCAATGGTGTCACCGTTCTTCTCAATGTCGGCGACCTGCCAGAGGCCTGTCAGAACGCGCGAAATCTCCAACTTGTCGGAAAGACGAAGGCGGTCTGGGCGGTTTTGGGCGGTCATAAGGCGTCCTCGCTTCCAAGTGACTTCAGGCGAAAAGGGCTTGTGAGCCAGGCCACATTCGATAACCTACCCAGATAAGACTAGGTGTTGGGGACAGTCCAGCAGAAGGACGGGAATGGATCAAGGCAAGACCGGGGAATTCTGGCTGTACGATTTGAAAGTCGAGACCGTCCTGGACGGCCGAACGCCGGTTTGCCGCCACATAGAGGGCGACAGCTTTCGGGTGGAAGGAGAAACTTTGGTGTTCGAACCCGGAACGCACATTTCGATGTATGCGCTGGCCGCGGTGCTTCCTCTCTTGCCGGTCAAGCAGCGGATGACAGATCCCAACGATTGGGTTAGCACGGATGCCGAAGTTGCCTGTCCCGATCCCCATTGTGGCGGGCGGTTCAGGATCACGCGACTGGGCAAGCGTCGCTTCACTCATGCCGCCACAACGGGCCTGCTAGAAGCACGCGGCGAAGCCTATTGGCAAGCGGACAAGTCATGAGTCTGGACACCATTCAGCTGCGCCCGGGCTATGCCATTTCGCGTGTGATCAAGGGCGGCTGGCAATTGGCTGGCGATCACGGACCCGTGGAACGTACGGACGCGGTGCGCGATATGGAGGCGTTTCTGGACGCTGGGATCACCACGTTTGACTGCGCGGATATTTACGTCGGTGTGGAAGAGATGATCGGCGATTTCATTGGCGACATTCGTGCGCGGCGCGGCGCCGCGGTTGCGAACCGGGTGCGGGTGCACACCAAGCTAGTGCCGGATTTGGGGTTGCTGGAGAACATTCAGGCCAAGGATGTCGAGGCGATCATCGACCGGTCGCTGAAGCGGTTGCAGATCGAACAGCTTCATCTAGTGCAGTTCTTTTGGTGGGATGTGTCCTTGGGCAATCCTCAGGTGGGGCTTGAGGTGCTGAAGCGGTGTCAAGAGAAGGGCAAAGTTGCGCATCTGGGCGTCACGAACTGGGATGCGGCCGAAACGCAGCCATTTCTTGATACGGGCTTCGACGTGGTTTCGACGCAAGTGCAGTATTCCCTGCTGGACCGGCGGCCCGAGAATGGACTGACGAATTGGGCCTTGGCGAACGATGTGCAACTTCTTTGCTACGGTACTTTGGCGGGCGGGTTTCTGACGGAGCGTTGGCTGGACCAGCCCGACCCGGGGTTCGAGTTCGAGAACCGCAGTCTGATCAAATACCGTCTGATCATCGACGAGTTTGGATCGTGGGAAACTTTTCAGCGCCTCTTGAGGGTGCTAAAGTCAATCGGCGACAAACACAGCGTTTCGCTTTCCAGCGTTGCCACCCGTTGGGTGCTGGACAAACCTCGGGTCGCCGCTGCCATCGTGGGCGCGCGTTATGCCCGGCACCTGCCGCAAACACTTGAGGTGTTTCGTTTCGCTATAGATGGCGAAGACAAGGCTGCTATCCAGGCGGTTCTGGCCGCTGCGCCAGGACCTCAGGGGTCGGTCTTTGCTTTGGAACGCGACCGCAACGGACGGCACGGGCGGATAATGAAATACAACCTGAACACCAAGCCTGACGACAAGGTGCTTGGGAGTGGATGACGCGATCCTTTCTGTTCACAGCCTAAGTCGTAGCTTCGGTCAGATGAAAGCTGTGGACAACGTGTCTTTGCGTGTCCGCCGTGGTTCCATGACTGGATTGATTGGCCCCAACGGTGCGGGGAAATCTACACTTTTCAATCTGTTGACCGGCGCTTTGAAGCCGGATGGCGGTACGGTGCGGCTGGAAGGCCGCGATGTCAGTGGCCTGCCGCCCAACCAGTTGTTTTCGCTTGGATTGGGGCGCACCTTTCAAATCCCACGTCCTTTCGTGCGAATGAGTGTGCTGGAAAACGTTATGCTCGCGCCGCCGGGACAGACCGGCGAGACCGTGACGGGACCATTCCTGTTTCGCACCCACATGCGCGATGAGGAACGGCGCATCCGCGACAAGGCCTTGGAGGTGCTGGATTTCGTTACACTTGGGGCTCTTGCCGACCATCCGGCGGGACAGATTTCGGGCGGTCAGATGAAGCTGCTTGAACTGGCGCGCGTCTTGATGGGCGATCCCAAGCTGATCCTGCTTGATGAACCTGCTGCCGGTGTGAACCCGGTTCTGACAGAAACCCTCATCGGCAAGATTGAAGAGCTTAACCGGCAAGGCACCACCTTTGTGATCATTGAACACGACATGGATTTCGTCATGCGCCATTGCGATCCGGTGATTGCGCTGGCCGCCGGACGCGTGATTTTCGAGGGCACAAGCGACGAAGCTTTGGCCAACCCGGTGCTGCTGGATGCTTATCTGGGGGCGACTACGGATGAGTGAGTTAATCCTTCAGGTTAGTGATGTTACCGCTGGCTACGTGCCTGATTTGCCCATCTTGCGAGACGTAGCGCTGACGGCGCAAGCTGGGCAGATCACTCTGATCATCGGGCCAAATGGGGCGGGCAAATCAACGCTGATCAAGGCGATTGCCGGATTGATCCCTGTCAGTGGTGGCAAGATTACATTTGATGGCAATGATATAACCGGCATTCGCACTGATCAGATCTCGGAACGCGGAATTGCCTATGTCCCGCAAACCGACAACATCTTTCGCAGTCTGACCATTCGTCAAAATCTTGACCTTGCCCTGCGTCGAGCGGGCGATGCGACAGCCGCACTTGCCCGTTTGTTCGAACAATTCCCTGCACTGGCCGACAAACATCGAGACAAGGCGGGCACCCTGTCGGGCGGTCAGCGGCAGTTCCTTGCAATCGCCATGGCGCTCGCCTCTAGCCCGCGCCTGATCCTGATGGATGAACCTTCTGCCGGACTGTCGCCCAAGGCGGCACAAGAGGTGTTGGAACATGCCCGCGCGCTCACTGCTGATGGCGTTTCGATCCTGCTGGTCGAGCAGAACGTTAAGCAGGCGCTTCGGCTGGCCGACCATTGCTTCATTCTGGCCGAGGGGCGCAATCAGGTGGACGGGGCGGCGCTCGAATTGCTGAACGACAAGGTCGTAGGAGAGATCTACCTTGGCGGCAGGCGGGTGGGCGCCGCATGATCCAGAACCTGATCGACGGGGTGCTGACCGGCTCTTACATCTCGCTGGGCGCAATTGGCCTGACGCTGGTGATGCACATCCTGCGGTTCGCCAACTTTTCGCACGCCGAGCTATTGTCGCTGGGCGCTTATGTGGCGTTGGTTTTTGACGCGCTGGTCTCAAACCTTGTGCCCGTATTTGCGGTGAAACTTGCACCACTTTCGCTGACCTTTGCCCTAATCTTTGCAATCTTCGCGTCGATGGTGCTGACAGGGCTGTCGGCTTTAGTAATCGACCGGCTCGTTTTCAAACGCGTGCGCGAAAAGGGGCAAGAGCTTTCGATGGTCTTTGCGAGCTTTGGCATGGCGCTGGTGATCCGTAACGTAATCGGTCTGATCTTCGGTCTAAGTCCCGAGCTATATTCCCGCGACATCGCCTTTGCCATGGTCCTGAGCCGCGATCCTTTGATCCTTGTGAAGCCTGATCAAGTTTTCGTCCTGATCGCCGCTCTGATATTGATGCTGATCCTGCACCTGATACTGTCGCGTACCACCTTTGGCTATTCGTTGCGCGCGGTGGCCGAGAACCCGTCGCTGGCGCAGGTTAACGGCGTCAACCTGCAACGCACCATCATGTGGGTCTGGCTGATTGGCGGCGGGTTGGCCGCCGTGGCTGGTGTGTTTTACGGTCTGAGCCACCAGTTGATCCCGGTGATGGGGCGGGACCTCGTCTTGCCAATATTCGCCGCCACGATCGTGGGCGGGATCGGCAGCGTCTACGGCGCCGTTCTGGGTGGTTTCATTGTGGGCATTGCGGGCAATATGGCGCTGGTCGTGCTGCCGTCCGGCTATACGCCTTCAGTGCCGTTTCTGCTGATCCTTTTGGTTCTGATGATCCGCCCCAACGGGCTTTTCGGCGAGGCGCGGGCATGATCGGCGTGGTCTCATACCTTGTGTTCTTCGCAACGACCGCGTCGATCCTTGCCATCGCGGTGCTTGGGCTGAACCTGCAGTGGGGCAACACCGGGCTTTTCAACGGCGGTGTCGTCGCGTTCTTCGGCGCGGGCGCTTACGGCACGTTGATTTTGGGCGGCACGCCACAGGCCGGTCATCTGGGGGGCTTTGGTCTGTTCTACCCGTTCGCATTGCTAGGCGGAATGGTGGCGGCGGGGCTGATGGCGTGGGTGGTTGGCTTGCTGACCCTGCGTCTCAGGCACGATTATCTGGCCATAGCGACTTTTGGCGTTGCCGTTGCCTTCGAGAACCTGATGCGCAACGCGGAATGGCTGGCAGGCGGCGCCAAGGGCGTTCGTGGGTTCGAGAGGCCGCTGCGCGCGGCCTTGGGGGACGGTTTCCTGTACAATCTGCTGTTCTTCGCAGTCGTCCTGCTGATCCTGATCGCCACCTATCTATTCCTTGAACGCCTTGTCTCCTCACCCTTTGGACGCCTGTTGCGCGCGATCCGAGAGGATGAAGAAGCCGCGCAATCCCTTGGCAAAAGCCCTTCAAAAATTCGACTGACGGCCTTCATCACCGGCTCCGTGATCCTTGGTCTGGCCGGTGGGCTTTACGGCACATTTTACGCCTTTGTCAGCCCGCAAGATGTGCTGCCCACGTTGACTTTCCAAATCTGGGCGATGCTAATTGTGGGCGGCGCGGGCAATAATAAGGGCGCGATTTTCGGAGCGTTTCTTATCTGGGGCGCGTGGACGACTTCGGGTTGGGCGCTGTCACGTTTTGCGCCCGTTGAGGCACAGCTTTACACCGGCTCGGTTCAATTCATACTGATCGGGTCTGTCATAGTCGGCATGTTGATGTGGCGGCCACAAGGGTTGCTGCCGGAACGGCTTGTCGTCTCACAAAGGGGAAACCCCCCATCGAATGAGTAGGGAGAGAAGGAATATGTTTAAATTCAAGAATTTAGGGGGCGTACTGGGCCTTGCTCTGGGGCTGGCGATGATGTCCGGCACAGCGCACGCACAAGATTGCACAACCAAGATCGGAGCCGTGTTGCCCACGTCAGTTGACTGGGGCCGACCCATTGCCGAAACCGCGCAATTCGCTGTTGATCAGGTGAATGCCGCTGGTGGTGTTGCGGGCTGTCAGATCGAAATGGTGCTGCGTGACACTCAAGTGGACCCCAAAGTGGGCGTGGATGCGGCTAAGGCGCTTGTCGATCTTGACGGGGTCAGCGTGCTGCTGGGCGCCGTGTCCTCAGGCGTGTCGATGCCGATCCTGACGTCAGTGACTGTGCCGAGCGGTGTACTGCAGATGTCCTGTTGTTCCTCGTCAACCGCGTTCACTGGATTGGCCGAAGAGGGTAAGACCAAGGGTTTGTGGTTCCGTACATTTGCCACCACCGGCGTACAGTCCGCAGTGGGTGCCAAGGTCGCCGCCGACCAAGGCTACAAAACCGTGGCCGTCATGTACAAAAACGACGACTGGGGGCAGGACATGGCCCGCTTGATCGCCGCTGATTTTGCTGCCGTTGGCGTCGAGGTAACATCTTCGGTTGCGGTCAATGACGGACAGCCGAGCTATCGTGCGGAAGTGACGGAGGCGCTGGGCAGCCAGCCCGAAGCGCTTTACCTCGCGCTTTATCCGGCCGAGGGCACAGCCGCAGTCCGCGAGTGGATCTCGCTTGGTGGGACCCAGAACATGATCCTTGCCAATTCGCTTAAATCTGATGAATTCCGCGATAATGTCGGCATGCAGTACCTTGGCTCGACACTTGGCACCGATACGGCCTCGCCACGTTCGGACAGTGCCGATGCCTTCCGTGCAGCTTACTTGGAGCGGTTTGACTCTGAGCCGAACGGCCCCGGTCTGGCAAACAGCTATGACGCGGCGATGATAGCTCTTTTGGCGATGGAGGCGGCTGGTAAGGACGCGTCGGGTGCGGATGTTGCCGCAGCGATCGCCAAGGTCACTGATCCGAACGGCACGCCGGTCAGCGCGGATACTGCGGGCTTTGCAGCTGCGAAAGAGGTGCTTGCTGGTGGCGGAACGGTGATGTTCCAAGGGGCCACAGGCAACGTGCGCTTTGATGGCAACGGCGACGTGTCCGCTCCTGCAGTTGTTTGGTCGTTCTCGGAAAGCGGCACAGACGAGGTCGAGTACATGTCGTTGAACGAGGTCGATGCGTTTATTGCTTCACTGAAGTAGGCGTAGTTGAACGGTAAATGCCGTTTTTTGAGGGTCGTCTTAATTGGGCGGCCCTCGCGGTTTTGTCAGAAGGATTTGAGTTGAGACGGGCAGGGGGCACTGTCAGATAAAACCGGCTTGAGCCGGGCAGGGTGTTTTCGTAGCCTGGTCGGATGACAAAATGCAGCCCATTTCGCTATTTCAAGACAAGTCCGGAAATCATCCGTCTGGCGGTGATGATGTATGTCCGTTTTCCTCTTTCACTTCGGAATGTCGAGGACCTGCTGCACGAGCGCGGGATCGACGTCAGCCACGAAACGGTGCGGTTCTGGTGGAACAGATTTGGCCTAATGTTCGCCGCTGAAATCCGTGAAAACCGGGTCAATCGGATGCGTGCTCATTCGAATTGGCAATGGCATCTGGACGAAGTTTTTGTGAAGATCAACGGTGAAACGCACTACCTGTGGCGAGCTGTAGATCACGAAGGTGAGGTGCTGGAAAGCTATGTTGCCAAGCGCTGCGACCGCAAAGCGGCGTTGAAATTCAGGAAAACAATGAAGCGCTTTGGCCAACCACATGTCATCGTGACCGATCTACTGCGGTCTTACGGCGCCGCGATGAAGGTCATCGACAACGCAGATCGCCAGGAAACAGGGCGCTGGCTCAACAACCGGGCCGAGAATTCACACCCGCTGCCTGACAGTGGTTTGCTTGCAAACATGGGGCGACGCACATAGCTGAGGATGCTGCGTCGCAGCGGTCCGGTTCGAGCCCAGAGCAGAATTAGTTGTGGAACTTCACACATGTATCTTGGTCTATCAAACGTCCAGGTTAGTCCACGGCAATGTCGTACCAGGGCGAAGAAGATATTCGCACTGCCTTCCCAATCTCTACCGAATTCAATAACGTCCAGAGAATGGCCAATATATTTTGTGGCAGTTAAGAGCGAATTTGGAAAAAATTATGAAAAATTTGTCTATTTTCTAAGCTCTCTGTCTTCATTCCTGGAAAGATCTGCCAGTACGCATAAAGATCTTGACTGTCGTGAGGAGCCGCTACACCTTTATCGTCAATCTAGCTAAACATTACTCGGCATTCGCGCCCCGATCTGTTCGCCTTGTTTTCAAGGCGTCACAGGACGGGGTTGTTTGTTTTATCGGGGACTTCTGTGAAACGCATCGTAACACTAGGCCTGCTTTTTTCCCGCAGTGGCAGCTATGCCCGGATAAGCGAGGCATGCCTGACAGGCGCGGAAAATGCCATCGCGCGGCTTAATGCAGATCCCACGCGGTCGATTGCATTTGAATCGGTATCGCGCGATCCCGGTGGCAATGTGGATCTATACGGTCCGCTGTGTGAGGAAATCCTGGCCGAGACTCCAGCACGCCATATCATCGGCTGCGTCACCTCTTGGAGCCGTAAGGAGGTCATCCCGACGCTGGAAAAATACGGCGGAACCTTATGGTATGCTGTTCCTTATGAGGGATTCGAGGCATCGGATCATGTTGTGTATCTTCATTCCTGTCCGAACCAGCACCTATTGCCACTGCTGAATTGGACATTCCCGACATATGGGCGACGAGGCTTTCTGACTGGCAGCAACTATATCTGGGGTTGGGAAATGAATCGCCTTGCGCGCGAGACGATCCTTGCCGCTGGCGGCGACGTGCTAGGAGAACGCTATCTGCCGATTGGCGCCGTCGATGTGGACAGGATGATTGACGAAATTCGTGCCACGGCACCCGATTTCATCCTCAATTCCCTGATCGGGCCATCGTCATATGCGTTCCTCAAAGCCTATGCCGCCCTTGGTGAAAGCGATGCTCGATTTAGGCCAGATAATTGTCCGGTTCTGTCGTGCAACTTGACTGAATGCGAACTTGGCGAAATCGCTGACTTTGCAGAAGGTCTGATCGCCACCGGTCCTTATTTTCGACAAGACCCCCGTGCCTTCGGTAGCAGTCACGAGGCGGCAGCGGATTGTGCCGTTCAGGCTTTGGCGGACCTACTGGAAGACAGAACTGCGGAACAGAGCCTAAATATTGGGGACTTGCTGCAATCGCCCGCGGGGCTGAACAGCGGGATCGATGCCAAGACCCATCACACCGACCAACCGGTCCTGATCGCGCGGGTCCAGGATGGCGCCTTTCGCGTGGTCTTTGACGGTGGCGTGCTGCCGGGTGATCCGTATTTGACGCGGCCGGTTCCGGTTGGGGCGCACCATCAGTTGCGGATCGTGTCATGAGGCGGAATGTCCGGACCGTCGATCTGGGTGGCGCGCATGCCATCGTGTTGCATCGCCCACATCCGGTCGTGACGGCGCTGACGCGGCAGTTGCAGGCCGTCGGCCTGAAGGTCGACGCCTGCTGGCCGGAATTGCAGGCCGATGCACTGGCCGCTGATTTCGTGTTCTTCGACGCTGATATGGGGTTCGATGAACAGTTTCCGTGGACGCAGGGCGAGGCTCCGATGCCACTGATAGCATTGATCGGGTCAGAGGCGCCGGGTCGCGTGGAATGGGCCCTGTCTACAGGCGCCAATGCGCAGATTTTGAAGCCTATCGGCGATAGCGGCGTTTACAGCGCGTTGTTGATTGCGAGCCACGCCTTTGAGGCGCGGCAAGCGCTGGCGGCAAATGTAGCCGATCTGCGCCGGCGTCTGGGCGAGCGCCAGACCGTGGTGCAAGCCGTGGTCAGGCTAATGGAAAGCAGCGGTTCGGAACAGGCCGCTTATGCGGCACTGCGGGCCGAAGCGATGGACGCGCGGATCTCGCTTGAAGAGGCCGCTAGCCGTGTTCTTGCCCGGATCAACTGCCCAACCCAAGGCTTCCCGAAGGGTGGTGCTGCATGAGTGATACGACGATGAAATCCATCGCGCGTCGCCCGGACAGCGCATGGGTGCGGCTGCGGCGCCGCAAGATGGCGCTAGTGGGCATGGCGCTGGTTATTCTTATTTTTGGTGCGTCGATCCTCGCGCCGTGGATCGCGCCCTATGATCCGTTCGAGCAGCATTTCGATGGTCTGACGCTCTTTGGAGAGCCACTGCCGCCGGGTGGCGAATACCTGCTGGGCACGGATCTTTTGGGACGGGACCTGTTCAGCCGGTTGCTTTATGGCGCGCGGACCTCATTGATAATCGGTGTCGTTGCCAACGGGATCGCATTGATCATCGGGACGGTGGTCGGACTGACAGCGGGCTTTTTTCAGGGGTGGATTGGTGCCGTTCTGATGCGGTTTACCGATCTGATGATGGCTTTCCCAGCCCTGCTGTTGGCCATTTGCCTTGCGGCCGTCTTTCAGCCGTCGCTTTGGATTGTGGCGTTCGTGATCGCGATGGTGAACTGGGTACAAACGGCACGGGTCATCTATACCGAAACAACCGCCCTGACCGCCCGGGATTTCATCGCCGCTGAGCGGACGTTGGGTGCGAGCACAGCGCGCATTCTGTTTAAGCATATTCTGCCGCATCTCGTGCCGACGATCATCGTCTGGGGCACGCTAGGAATTTCGACGACTGTGCTGCTTGAGGCGACTTTGTCCTACCTTGGCGTAGGTGTGCAGCCACCCACGCCAAGCTGGGGCAACATCATCTTTGAAAACCAGACCTATTTTCAGGCCGCCCCTTGGTTGGTGTTCTTTCCCGGCGCCGCCATCGTTGTGCTGGCGCTGGCTTTCAATCTCGTCGGCGACGCGCTGCGCGATGTGCTGGACCCAACGCTGCGGGGGTCGGACTGATGGCGGGCTATATGCTGCGACGACTGGTGCAGGCCGCCTTGATTCTGCTGGGCGTGTCGCTGATTACCTTCTTTTTGCTCTACGTTCTGCCCGCCGACCCAGTGCGCCAGATCGCTGGCCGATCGGCGACACCGCAGACGGTGGCGAATATCCGGGCGCAACTGGGTCTGGATCAGCCGTTTATCGTGCAATACGGGCGCTATATGGCCGGGCTGTTGCAGGGCGACATGGGTCGCAGCTATTTGCAAAAAACCGATGTGGCAACCCTGATTGCTGCGCGCTTGCCAGCATCCTTGCTGCTGATGGCGGCGGGGATCGGGGCGGAGCTGGTGATCGGGCTGACCATGGGCGTCATTGCTGCCCTATGGCGTGGGCGCGCGGTGGATAGTGGGTTGATGATGACCTCATTCGTTACTGTGTCGGCGCCACAATTCGTGGTCGCACTATTGCTTCTCTACCTGTTCGCTGTGAAGCTTGGCTGGTTCCCGATTGGTGGTTACGGCACGCCCGCCCATCTGGTGTTGCCCGCGTTGACCTTGGGCATTCTGGGGTCTGGCTGGTATGCGCGGATGATGCGATCCAGCATGATCGAAGTGCTGCGCGCCGATTTCATCCGCACCGCCCGCGCCAAAGGGCTAACCCGGCGCCGCGTGATCCTGCGCCATGCCATGCCCAACGCGATCCTACCGATCATCGCGATGATCGGTATTGATATTGGCATTTTCATGGGCGGCATCGTGATCGTCGAAGGTGTATTTGGCTGGCCCGGTATTGGCCAGTTGGCATGGCAGGCGATCCAGCGCGTAGACATTCCGATCATAATGGGCGTCACGCTTGTGTCCGCCTGCGCCATCGTGCTGGGCAATCTGCTGGCCGATCTGATCACACCACTGATCAACCCCCGTATTCGAATTCGGTAACCACTAACAGGAGAAAGACAATGAAAAAACTACTCACATCCACCGCGCTGATCGCGGCAATGGCGATGCCAGCCTTTGCGCAGGAAACGCTGGACCCCAACGCCCAATCCGGCGGTGGGATCGTCGTGACATACAAGGACGATGTCGCCACTCTGGACCCCGCTATCGGCTATGACTGGCAGAACTGGTCGATGATCAAATCGCTGTTCGACGGGCTGATGGATTACGCCCCCGGCACTACCGAATTGCGCCCCGGTCTGGCTGAAAGCTATGACGTGTCCGAAGACGGCATGACCTTCACCTTCCACCTGCGCACCGGCGTCAAGTTCCATAACGGGCGCGAGATGACGGCGGACGATGTGAAATACTCGCTCGACCGTGTCACCAACCCAGTCACCCAGTCACCCGGCGCGGGCTTCTTTGGGGCAATTGCAGGTTATGACGCAATGGCAGATGGATCTACAACGTCGCTGGGGGGGGTCACCGTCATCGACCCCGCCACGGTTGAAATCACATTGTCACGCCCCGACGCAACCTTCCTGCATGTTATGGCTCTAAACTTTGCTTCCATCGTCCCGTCAGAGGCTGTGGATGCCGCCAACGGCGATTTTGGCAAGATGCCGGTGGGCACAGGTGCCTTCAAACTGGACGAATGGACCATCGGTCAAAGGTTGGTGTTCGCCAAGAACCCCGACTACTGGCGCGCGGGGCTGCCCTATCTGGACACCGTGACCTTTGAGGTTGGACAGGAACCCATTGTGGCACTGCTGCGCTTGCAGAACGGCGAAGTAGACGTGCCCGGTGACGGCATACCACCCGCTAAATTCCAAGAGGTAATGGGCGATCCCGAACAGGCCGCGCGCGTGGTCGAAGGTGGTCAGTTGCAAACCGGCTATATCACCCTGAACGTCACCATTCCTCCGCTCGACAATGTCGATGTCCGCAAGGCGATCAATATGGCGATCAACAAGGACCGGATCACCCAGATCATCAACGGCCGCGCCGTGCCAGCGACACAGCCGCTGCCACCGTCCATGCCTGGTTATACCGAAGGTTACGCAGGTTACGCCTTTGATCCCGAAACTGCCAAGCAGATGCTGGCTGATGCGGGTTTCGCTGACGGGTTCGAGACCGAGCTTTTCGTGATGAATACCGACCCCAACCCGCGCATCGCACAGGCGATTCAGCAGGATCTGGCGTCGATTGGCGTCTCCGCATCGATCCAATCGCTGGCACAAGCCAACGTGATCGAAGCAGGCGGCGCTGGCACCGCCCCAATGATCTGGTCTGGCGGCATGGCGTGGATTGCTGACTTCCCAGATCCGTCCAACTTCTTTGGTCCGATCCTGGGCTGTGCAGGCGCAGAGGAAGGCGGCTGGAACTGGTCGAAGTTCTGTGTTGAAGAAATCGACGCCGAAGCGACTGCCGCTGACAGCATGCTGGACCCGACAGCACCAGAGCGGCTGGCAATGTGGTCTGACGTCTACATGAAGGTGATGGAAGAAGCGCCTTGGGTGCCGGTGTTCAACGAACAGCGCTACACGATGAAATCTGCACGCATGGGCGGTGACGACAGCCTTTATGTTGATCCGGTGTCGATCCCGGTGAACTACGACTACGTCTACGTGACCGAGTAAGACCATGTGCAAGGCTTGTGATTATACGATCCACGGCGCGCAACATCATTTCGGTTGGGACAATTCATTTGACCCGGTCGAACGGGTGGAACCGGGCCAGACGATCAAATTTCACTGCCACGACAGTTCGGCGGGCCAGCTTGGCCCGTCGTCCACCGTGGCGGATGTAGCAACGCTAGACTTCGGCAAAATCAACCCTGTCTCTGGCCCGATCTGGGTCGAAGGGGCGGAACCGGGTGATGCGCTGAAAATCACGCTCGACAGTTTTACGCCGCAGGCGCAGGACGGCAAAGGCTGGGGCTGGACTGCGAATATCCCTGGTTTTGGTCTGCTGGCGGATCAGTTCACCGATCCTGCCCTGCATGTCTGGACATATGATCCAGATAGCATGGCACCAGCAATGTTTGGCAAGGAAGGGGCTGTGCCGCTCAAACCCTTTGCGGGGACCATCGGCAATGCGCTGGCGGAACTCGGTCTGCATTCCATCGTGCCGCCCCGGCGCGTCGGTGGCAATCTGGACATTCGCGATTTGGCGGCTGGCACCACGCTCTATCTGCCGGTTGAGGTTGCAGGTGCGCTGTTCAGTGTCGGCGATACCCACGCCGCTCAAGGTGATGGTGAAGTCTGCGGCACTGCGATTGAAAGCCCGATGGACGTGGTTCTGAAACTTGATCTGGTGAAAGGGGCCAACCTCAAGACGCCGCGCTTCACCACGCCTGGGCCTGTCACTCGGCATCTGGATGCCAAGGGCTATGAGGTCACAACCGGCATTGGTCCTGACCTGATGACCGCCAGCCGAGATGCGGTTTCCAGCATGGTCGATTTCCTTTGCGCCACGCGCGGCATGGCGGCGGTTGACGCCTATATGCTGGTCAGCACCTGCGGTGACCTGCGGATATCTGAGATCGTGGATATGCCAAATTGGGTCGTCAGCTTCTACTTTCCGCGCTGCGTGTTTGAATGAACCTGACCGCTAAACATCCGTCTGACGCCGCCCCGGCGTCAGACGTTCCTGAGCCGACCCTGTCGGTGCAAAACCTTTCTGTTTCGGTGGAGACCCAGACCGGTCCTTTGCCGCTTATCAAGAATATCAACTTTACGCTGGCACGCGGCGAAACGTTGGCGCTGGCAGGCGAAAGCGGGTCGGGGAAATCGATCACGTCGCTTGCGATCATGGGGCTTTTGCCGCCGCCTGCCGTGCGGGTGTCAGGCGGCAGTATTATGCTGGGCCACGAAACCCTGACGACCCTTCCTGAGGCAGATCTGCGTGCGCTGCGCGGCAACCGTGTCGCGATGATTTTTCAGGAACCGATGACCAGCCTCAACCCGATCATGACCATCGGAACCCAATTGATCGAGGCAATCCGCGCCCACGCGCCGCTATCCCGCGCCGCTGCGCGGTCCGAAGCACTGGCAGCCCTGCGCGCCGTTCGCATGTCAGAACCCGACCGCAGGATGCACCAATTCCCACATGAATTATCCGGCGGGATGCGACAGCGTGTAATGATCGCGATGGCGCTTGCACTAAAGCCCGACGTGCTGATCGCCGACGAACCAACGACCGCTCTTGATGTAACCGTTCAGCGGGAAGTTCTGGAGTTGCTGCGCGATCTGCAAAAGGCGCAAGGCACCGCAATTTTGCTGATAACCCACGACATGGGCGTCGTTGCGGAAATGGCTGACCGTGTCGTTATCATGCGCCAAGGCCAGATCGAGGAGACCGGCACAGTCCATCAAATCTTCGCTGCCCCGCAGCAGACATACACGCGTGACTTGCTTGCAGCTGTGCCGCGCATGGGCCAGGGCGGCGTGCCTATATCGCGAAAAGAGGCACCAGTCATCGCCGATCTGCGTGACGTTCAGGTGCGTTATGATATCAGAGGCGGCGTCTTGAACCGCGTAACACACCGGGTTCACGCGGTGGAAAGTGTGAGTTTTGACATTCGGACAGGAGAGACATTTTCCCTTGTGGGGGAATCTGGATGTGGGAAATCGACGATCGCACGCGCCATCGTCGGGCTCGTGCCACATGAGGGGGCGATCCATATCGCGGGGCAACGGGTTGGCACCATGACCGCACAGACGAGAAGGCGGCTGAGTGCGGTCACGCAGATCGTGTTTCAGGATCCCATGGCAGCACTGGACCCCCGGATGACTGTGGGCGAACAGATTGCAGAGCCACTGCTTATTCATGGCGAGCACGACGCCGCCAGTCGCCGCGCCCAAGCCGCTGCATTGATGGACAAAGTTGGGTTGACTGAGGCGCAGCTTGATAACTACCCTCATGAATTTTCAGGCGGACAACGTCAGCGGATATGCATCGCCCGCGCGCTGTCACTCACGCCGAAACTGATTGTTGCAGACGAAAGCGTCTCGGCGCTGGATGTGTCGGTGCCGGCGCGGGTTCTTGACCTGTTGCGAGCACTCAAGGACGAATTTGGCATCGCGATGTTGTTTATAAGTCATGATATGGCGGTGGTGGAAAATATCTCTGACCGCGTCGCGGTCATGCATCTGGGCCAGATCGTTGAGATCGGCAGCCGTGGGCAGGTATTCGGCAATCCGCAACATCCCTATACGCGGCGGCTGATGGCCGCGGTGCCTGTCCCAGATCCATCATTTGAGCGAATGGTGGAAAACAGGATTTCCGACGATGTGCCGACACCTCTGCATCCCATTGGTCATAACGTGATCCGCCACCAAATCTTGCAGGTGTCTGATGGGCATTTCGTCGCCGAAACGGACTGACGGCAGATCCGTTTTTCGGACTGCACCTTAGAGACTTTCCAACCAGACTGCGCGATTGCCTGCTCTGTTCTGTATCATGATCACCGTAGAAATCGCCGCTAGAGCGTGTCGGGTTTAATCGGTTCCGTATCCAGCAGCTTTGAAAAAATTGTAGCATTCCTCGTCGCTGAACAGGTCGCAGATGTGGCCAACGGCTTGCCAAAGCTGGTCATATGTTCGGGCAGCGACCTTTCGGATCAGGGCTTTCAGCTTTGAGAAGGCCATCTTGATCGGATTGAGGTCAGGGCTGTAGGCAGGCAAGAACAGGAACCATGCAGCGACGTCGCTCAAGGCGCGGGCGGCACCGGGGCTTTTGTGACTGGACAGGTTGTCAAGAATGACGACATTGCCCGGACGCAATGTCGGGGCAAGCTGAGTTTCGACGTATAGATCAAACATCTCGCTGTTCATGGCTCCGTCGAGGACCCAAGGAGCGTCCAGCCTGTCGTGTCGCAGAGCGCCGATAAAGGTCTGCGTGCGCCAGTGTCCGAACGGCGCATGATCGACCAGGCGTTGCCCGCGCGGGGCCCATCCGGTGGTCTTGACCATGTTGGTCTTGACGGATGTCTCGTCGATGAATGCCAGCCTTTGCAGATGGTTGGCCATGAAGGGCTGGCGCTTCGTGATCCAGATGTGCCGCAGGTCGGCGACGTCCTTACGCTTCTGTTCAAGCGCTTGCAGGTCTTTTTTTGTGTGACAGCCCAAGCCGGTGTAGAAGCCGACCGACCGACGAGCGATGCACCATAAGCCCGTGGTCCACGGCCAGTTCCGCCGTCAACTCGTCAATCGTCAGATCGGGCTGAGCCGCGATCCGCGCACGTACCCAATCCTTGACACTTGTCAGCTTGCCGCGCCCAGGATTGCCCTGCGGCTTGGGCGCAAGCGACCCGGTCTCGCGCTTGAGCCGCAC
>NZ_CALJXO010000062.1:0-2675 GCF_937988555.1 uncultured Boseongicola sp.
AGAGAGTCAACCGGGCTTTTTGCTCCCGGGGACTATGCACGCGTCTTTCTCATAAAGGCGGCGGGCGGCACCAATGTGCCCGGGATGTGCTTGTTCGCCCAGCGGCAATAGGCCTGCAAGACGGGATGCAGATCGCGGCCCTTTGCCGTTAGGACATATTCGAATCTGCGCGGCAAGTTGGGATCATGAAGACCCCAACATTCAGAACTTCGCGATCGTTCCCAAAGGGGGTCCGGAGCAAGTTGTCAGTGATGCGATTGGCAGCTAGCCACCGCACCTAGTGCCACAAATCTTCGCCGGTAATGCCGTCGTAAAGATGCGCCACTTGCTCGCCGTAGCCGTTGAACATCAGCGTCGGAATGCGTTCGCCGGTGCCGAGCGGTTCCTCGGTGGCCTGGCTCCAGCGCGCGTGGGGCACCTCCGGGTTCACATTGGCCCAGAAGCCATATTCGCAGGGGCCCACGTTTTCCCAGAAGGTCAGCGGGCGCTCGTCGGTAAAAGTAAAGCGCACGATGGATTTGATCGACTTGAAGCCATATTTCCACGGCGTCGCGAGGCGCAAAGGCGCGCCATTCTGCGCCGGCATTTCGCGGCCATAGATGCCCGTTGCGATAAACGGAAGATCGTTGGTCGCTTCCGCCATGGTCAGCCCTTCAACATAAGGCCACGGATACCCCGGCGCGCGCTGGCCACTGGCCACGCTGCGGTCCTGAAACGTTTCCATACGCAGGTATGTGGCTGAGGACAGGGGCCGCGCCCAATTGACAAGGGCCGCAAGCGGAAAACCTGACCATGGCACCGCCATAGACCACGCCTCAACGCAACGGTGACGGTAAAGCCGTTCTTCCAAAGGCATCTGCTGCACCAGATCGTAAAAGCTGATGGTACGTTCTTCTTCGACCATGCCATCGATTGTCACGTCCCAAGGGGTTAGCGGCAGGTTTTGCGCATTGCGCCAGATGCGTTTGTGCGAGCCGAATTCATAGAAATTATTGTAGGTGGTGGCGAGTTCTTCATCCGTCACCGGACGATCGAGGGTGAAGCTTTCATTGCGCGGCGCGGGGTAAAGGCTGGCGGTTTCGCCGCCGCCTGTTACGTCTGTCGTTGCGACGTCTGCCGCTTCGCCGTCCTGAGCTTGGGCGTCTTCAGCATTGCCGCAGCCCACGAGAAGCGCCGCGCCCGCGGTCGCCACACCGCCAATAAAGTGACGACGGTTGAGATAGACACGTTCCGGGGTTGCGTCCCGTTCGGGGATTTCCCAGCTTTTGGGGCGTTTGATGAGCATGATGCGTCCTCCCTGGCGTCTGATATCGACACTAGGAGTAAGCATAGATTGGAGCGGTTACAAATAACTACCTGTGACAGATCACGATTAAGACACCGGCTATTCCACTACTTTGGTCATGAACACCTTGCCCATTTTCCGGTCGGTTTCCTGCCACCCGAGGTGGGAATAAAGGGCAATATTTTCCGGCAGGCCTTCGTGTGTAGAAAGCCGCAGCATCGGCTTGCGCTTTTCCCGCGCTAAATCGTCGGCCAGCGAAAGAAGACGGCGGCCCAAGCCTGATCCGGTGTGCCCCGGCATTACAGCCACATTCGCGACCTGGACAAAATCCTGGCCAAGGACAAGCACGATGGCGCCGACAACAACGCCACCCGCCAAGGCAACCCAGACACTGTGATCGCGAATATCATCATCAATTCCAGCGGACACATCAGGAAGATCAAGCCGCCGCGACGCATAG
The DNA here is from genome assembly GCF_937988555.1 of uncultured Boseongicola sp. Taxonomy (NCBI): domain Bacteria; kingdom Pseudomonadati; phylum Pseudomonadota; class Alphaproteobacteria; order Rhodobacterales; family Paracoccaceae; genus Boseongicola; species uncultured Boseongicola sp. The sequence continues at coordinate 1,746 of NZ_CALJXO010000062.1, forward strand.
ATGGCATAGGCGGCTTTCATGAGCCGAGAGATTTCGTCAGCGTCACCCGGCACTGCTTTTCGGATCGTGAAGCTGGTCATTTCGTCCTTACAGAACCTAACTGAGCGAGGCGGCAAACCGCTGAATGCGCTGGCACGCGTCTTCCAGTTCCTCGGTGGAGGACGCATAGGAGATGCGGAAGTAAGGTGACAGGCCAAAGGCTTCGCCTGGAACAGTGGCGACCCCTTCTGCTTCCAAAAGCCCGGTGACGAAGTCGCTTTCGGTTTTCAGCACTTTGCCGTCCGGCGTAGATTTGCCCAGGCACCCTTCGCAATTGGGATAGACATAAAAGGCGCCCTTTGGCGTCGCGCAACTAAGGCCCTTGGTTTGGTTGAGCATGCCCACCACCAGATCGCGGCGGCCCTGAAAACTTTTGACCCATTCTTTCAGGTAATCCTGTGGCCCGTTGAGGGCGGCCACCGTTGCCCATTGCGAAATACTGCTGGGGTTTGACGTCGACTGGCTTTGGATTTTCGCCATCGCCTTAATGAGATGCGCCGGGCCCCCGGCAAAGCCAATGCGCCAACCGGTCATGGCAAAGGCTTTTGATGCGCCCGACATGGTCAGCGTACGCTCGTACAGCGCGGGGTTTGCCTCCGCGATGGTGGAGAATTTGAACTCGTCATAGACGAGGTACTCGTAAATATCGTCGGTCAGGATGTGCACTTGGGGGTGCTTATCCAAAACTCTGCCCAGCGCCTGAAGGTGGTCCTTTGAATAGGCGGCGCCGGAGGGGTTCGACGGTGAATTAAGGATCAGCCATTTGGTCTTGGGCGTAATCGCCGCATCAAGATCGGCGGGATCCAATAGGAAATCATTTGCCGCCGTGCAGGGTACCGTTACCGGCGTACCGCCCGCAAAGGCGACAATGTCCGGATAGCTGACCCAGTA
>NZ_CALJXO010000063.1:0-10929 GCF_937988555.1 uncultured Boseongicola sp.
CGCGGCGTCATCAACCGCAAAGACTTCGATTGCTGGGGTGAGTTGCCTAAGGTTGGTACACCCGAGTACAACGCGTGGTTCAAGGCGGCGCGCAAGTTCGGCGCTGCTATTTGGGAGACGACCGGCAAAGGCAACAACGTCGATATGGTGTTCGAACATCCCGGCGAAGCTACGTTCCCGGTATCCACATTCGTGGTTAAGAAGGGCGGAATGGTTGTGATCTGCGCCGGGACATCCGGGTTCAATTGCACCTTTGACGTTCGCTATATGTGGATGCATCAAAAGCGTCTTCAGGGCAGCCACTTTGCCCACCTGAAGCAGGCAAGTGCTGCCAACAAGCTGATGGTCGAGCGGCGCCTGGATCCTTGCATGTCGGAGGTCTTTACTTGGGCGGATTTGCCCGCAGCGCACATGAAGATGCTGCGCAACGAACACAAGCCCGGCAACATGGCCGTTCTCGTCCAATCCCCGCGTACGGGATTGCGAACATTGGAAGACACTTTGGACACCGACGTTTCCATATAAGAAGCAGGCTGTATTAGTGCTGCATGACTCTTTGAAAAAGAGAGTCGAAGATGGCGAACGAATGGAGAATAGATGTCTTAGCGGATCTGGTGACCTTTGCGGAAAAGAACAATCTGCCGGCCCTTGATCCTGGCGAAATAGGGGGCACAGATAGATCCAGGCGCGAACCACGGCATGTCGATTCACTCGGCGGGACAGGGTATTGGACATGTTGGACTCCTATATCGAGCAACTGCAGAAGGTCGAAACGCTTGAGGAGTTGAACGATGAGGGTGTCGCTCTGCGCGACACAGTCGACTTGGAACATGTTGTCTAGCATTCGGTTAAGTCCACCGGCGAACAATGCGCCGCTTTGACCAATTCGACCGAGGGGGTTCAGCACGATCTCGACAGGGTCTGCGCACGCTCCGAACCGCTCGTGCAGGCTTGCTTTCAGCGCTTTCCCCCAATTGCTTGGAAACCGAGACCAGGCCGCCCCACCTTCGTCACCGAAGAAATGTGCGGCCATTGGCACGACCGCAACTTTGGCGCTCCAACTTCGATGTCAAAGGCGGCGATTTCGGCCCGATCACGCTGGTGCAGACATGGGCGGGACGCTAGGGTCCGCCCATGTCCGTGCCGCTCATTCAATTCTCCGAAGATCAGGCCGAAGCGTTCGATCGCGTCGCTGAAGTTTTGCGCTCGGCGGGTGTCGATATCGAAGAAAGCACGACGACGCCGCGTGCCGATGGCGGCGACAACGCCCTTGCGATTATCGGCAAGGCGGGATCGGGCAAAACCATGCTGCTTGCGCGTCTTGCCGAAGCGATTTCGGAAGCGGGCGTCCACACAGTGTCGGGCGATTACGAAAGCCGGCGTCGCAAAGACCGGCGCACAATCGCCATCCTTGCCCCGACCAACAAAGCCGCCAGCGTTCTTCGCAATCGCGGCGTCGCGGCGACAACGATCCACCGTATTCTCTACACACCGCTTTACGATCCTGAGTACGAAAAAATCGCTGAATGGTTGGTGGGCAACGCCGATCGCCCCGACGTCGAAGGCCTGACCGATCTGGCTCTTGATCGCGCGATGGCGTTCTACCAGCAAGTCCGTTCGGTGCCCGGCGCACTTGCGACGGCTGGTCTTAAAGGGTCCGACTTCATCTTGGGATGGACGCGCCGCGAAGACCCACTCGACATTGGATTTGTCGACGAGTCTTCAATGCTCGACAAACGCCAATTCGAGGATCTAAAGGAAATTTTCCCCACCTTGGTGCTGTTTGGGGACCCCGCGCAGCTTGCGCCGGTGAACCAGTCCGGCTCGATGGTTTTTCAAGACTTGCCCGAACCTCGTAAAATGACGCTTAGCCGCATTCACCGTCAGGACAAAGATAACCCAATCCTTGATCTCGCCCATGCGCTAGCTGACGAGACCCTCACCTTCGAGGCCTTCGAGCGCCAAATCGAAGAGGCTGCCGCGTCGGATGACCGCGTGGTTGTGGCCGAGCGCGTTGATGCCGATATGATGGCGCGATCGCCGGTTCTGGTCTGGCGAAACGCAACCCGCATCCGCCTGATCCACGCTTTCCGAGCAGCCTTCGAGGCGCCGGCCGAAGGCCTCCTTCCCGGCGAACCCCTTGTCTGTGATGGCATTGAACTTCCCCTGAAACACCGAAAAAAACGCCTCGATCTTGAGGCGCGCGGTCTGATTAAAGGCGCGCAGGTCATCTACCTCGGCCCCGGCAAACGCGCAGGGTTTTCGCGCCTGCACGTGATTGGTGCGCCTGAACCGCAGGTCTCTGCCGCGTCGATCGTCAAGATCGAAATACCGGGCGAGGAAGAACCCTCAATCCCGTTTGCTGCGAACATGGGGGCGGCGTTCCTGCACGGCGCGGCCGTCACCATCCACAAAGCGCAGGGCTCGCAATGGCCCGACGTGCAGGTCTTTGCGCCCGACCTCTACGCCGCCAGCCGCGCCGGTCGCATTGAAGCCGGTATTCCCCTTTGGAAACGTCTCGCTTACGTTGCGATCACCCGTGCTGAAACGCGTCTGCTTTGGATCACGCGCTACCGGCTTGGGCGTCCGACGCATCCGCTGACCACCGCCGACCTCAGCCAACCCGCCGCCCCATTTGAACTTTCATCCGAGGAGATAGCATGACAAAATCCATCCTGATCACCGGAGCATCCTCCGGCATTGGCTACGCAACTGCGCTTGAATTTCTGAACGCAGGCTGGACCGTGGGCCTTCTAGCCCGCCGTGGCGATGTCCTCGAGGACATGGCAAATACCTTCGACACGGCCGTGCCCCTGCCCGCCGACGTGACGAACGAAGCAGACGTGGACGCCGCCGTTGCAGCCTTCGTCGAGAAAACTGGACGACTGGATGCGATGTTCAACAACGCCGGCATCTCGGGGCCCCAGGCGACCATAGACGAAGTCTCGTTGGAACAGTTCCAAAACGTTGTCGACGTCAACCTGACAGGTATGTTTCTGGCCGCGCGCGCCGCGTTTCGCCAGATGCGCGCGCAATCTCCACAAGGCGGGCGGATCATCAACAACGGCTCAATCTCGGCCCATACGCCCAGGCCGCAAATGGTTTGCTACACGACAACGAAGCACGCAATCACCGGGATGACACGACAGATCAGCCTTGATGGCCGCCCTTTCGATATCGCCTGTGGTCAGATCGACATCGGCAATGCTGGCACGGCAATGGTTACGGAAATGAACGATATCCTGGTCGCCCGTGGGGATGAGCCAAACCCTGTCATGGATGTGAAAGATGCCGCGCGCGCGGTCCTCCACATGGCCGAGCTGCCGCTTGAAACCAACGTGCAGTTTATGACGATCATCGCAACGAAAATGCCCTATATAGGGCGGGGCTAGGCCGCACGTTCCAGCGCGCTCGTCGCTCGGTCCTAGAGGCGAATGTAACGGAAAACGGCCGACGCGGCCCATCCTGCGAAAATGGCAATCGCCAATGACATCAGACCGTAAATCAGCGGCTGCTGGCGCGACAGGTTGAACAAAAACTGCTCCATGCCGACCTTGCTCACATCAATACTGGTCTCGTGCACGTCCAGAACCTCGCCACCCCGCGTCAGGTAAAACCGCGCGGTGTAATCCCCTTCGGTCAGGTTCGCGGGCAGCTTGATCGATGTCTTGAAAAGCGTCTCTTCGCTTATCTCTACTGAGCCAAAGGCGTTCAAATAGGCGTTCTGCGATTCCTTTATACGGATCAGCGCCTCGATGAAGTCCGCGCCATCTTCGCGCTCTAGCCCGACGGCACGAATGGCGCGGTCAATCGAAACCCGATGACGCAAATCTTCGATATCAAGGATAACGTCGTCCCAAGGGGCCGACGTGGCAACAGCGTAATAGGATGGCGCTTCATCGACTTCGACAGCCGCGTTGTTCACCCAGATGCCAAACCGCTTATCCTTGCGCCGTATGGTGATCGGCGCGGTCGGACCCTCAACCGTAACAATGACCTGAAGCGGCGGACCATCTGGAAGCGGGGCTGCCCGTTTAACTGCCCCAAAGATCAAAATCTCCGAACCGTCAAAATTCGTGGTGATCTGCACAGAATCCTGGCTTAGACCCGCAACCACTTCTTCGCCCTGAGCCGGCAAAGCCAGCAGCAAAAGAAGGCATAAAAGGCGGAACATCAGTGCCCCCCCGCCTTGCCAAGCGAGTAAAGCTCGGACGGCATGACCAGCAAATCAAAGGCCAGCTTACCGCAGACCAAAAGCACCATACCCGCCAGCAGGATGCGCAATTGCTCCGCCGGAAGCTTCGCGCCGATCCGTGTGCCAATTTGCGCGCCAATCACACCGCCAACCAAAAGCAGCACCGCAAGAACCACATCCACGGTGAAGTTCGTCGTCGCGTGCAAAAGCGTGGTGAAACCGGTCACAAAGATAATCTGGAAAAGCGAGGTTCCTATAACAACCTTTGTTGGCATACCAAGCAGGTAAATCATCGCCGGAACCATGATGAAGCCACCGCCGACGCCCATGATTGCCGCGAGAATACCGACAAATAGGCCGACAATAACCGGTGGGATGACCGAGATATAAAGACCCGACGTGCGGAACTTTATCTTAAAGGGCAGGTTGTGGATCCAGTTGTGCCGCTTGCGGGCAGGGGGCTTGCCACTGCGCGTCTTGATGATCGCGTTCAGGCTTTCGAGAAACATCAATCCACCGATGATGCCCAGGAAAACAACGTAACAAAGCTTAACAAGAAGATCGACCTGGCCCATGGCCTTCAGCGTATTGAACAGCTGAACACCAAGTGCCGCGCCCACAAGACCGCCAATCAGCAGCACTGTCCCCATCCGGAGGTCGACGGATTTTCGCCTCAGATGAGCAAGCACGCCCGAAAACGACGACGCGACGATCTGGTTGGCTTCGGTTGCTACGGCGACAGCAGGCGGAATGCCGATGAAGAACAACAGCGGGGTCATCAAAAAACCGCCGCCGACACCGAACATACCCGAAAGTACGCCCACCATTCCGCCAAGTCCTAAAAGGAGAAAGGCGTTGACCGAGACCTCGGCAATGGGAAGGTAGATTTGCATAACTTTCTTTACGCCTGCCTTGGACCACTTTTCAACGCCCAAATCGGAGAACCTGATAAGGCCAGCTCCGATAATTTGGAACGATTGGCCGTCAGGCCGTCTTAACGTTCCTTAACGTAGGGCTCGCCACCGGCACGCGGGGGAATTGCTTTGCCCACAAATCCGGCCAGAATGACCACGGTCAGGATGTAAGGAAGCGCATCCAGAAGTTGTCCGGGGATGTCTATCTGCACCAACCGCTCAACCGCATCCGGGCGCAGAGCAAGGGCTTGCAGGAAACCAAACAGAAGACAGGCCCAAAGCGCATACCAAGGCCGCCACTTCGCAAAAATCAACGCCGCCAACGCGATAAAGCCGCGTCCCGAGGACATGTCTTTTACGAAACCCGCCTGGAGAGCAGTTGCCAGATAGGCGCCCGCCATCCCGCAAAGGATGCCACAGATCGCAACAGCTGCATATCTCAGACCCACAACAGAAACACCTGCCGTGTCAACGGCCGCCGGGTTTTCACCCACAGCGCGAAGACGCAGACCGAAACGGGTGCGAAACAAAATGTACCATGTCAGCGGAACCATCAGGAAACCGACATAGACTAGGATGGAATGCCCCGAAATCAGCTCGGAATAGACCAAGCCAAGGGCGCCTGCGTCCTCCATCTGATCCGCATAGGGCAGGGTGATCGAGGTAAACCGTGCGTTGGGTCCAAAGTCGGAAAGCGAGGGTGTGCGGCCTCCCTGCTTGAACCAGGCCTGCGCGATGAGAACGGTCAAACCCGCCGCCAAAAAGTTAATCGCCACGCCCGAAATAAGCTGATTGCCCCGAAACGTGATCGAGGCAAGCCCGTGGATAATCGACAACGCCAAAGACGCCCCGATCCCCGCCAATAGCCCGATCCAGACGTTGCCGGTCAAAGCCGCGATAGCCGCCGAGAAAAACGCAGCCGCCAGCATCTTGCCTTCAAGACCAATGTCGAAAATGCCAGCACGTTCGGAAAAGAGACCTGCAAGACAGGCAAACAACAGCGGGATCGCAAAGCGTACTGCTGTGTCAGAAATTTGGAGGAAAGTCAGGAAATCCATATCCGCTTACTCCGCCGGCTTTGGCGAAGTGGTCGCCGGTTCAGGTTGCTTGCGTCTAAACAACAAGAACAACTTCTCAAGCGGCATCCGCACCATGTTGTCTAGCGCGCCTGTGAACAGGATTACCAAGGCCTGAATAACCACGATCAATTCTCGCGGCACGTTGGTCCAAAGACTCAACTCCGCGCCACCCTGATAGAGAAACCCAAACAAAAGAGCAGCCAAAAGCACGCCAAGCGGATGCGATCGACCCATCAAGGCCACCGCAATCCCGATAAACCCGGCCCCTTCGACCGAGTTTAAAACCAGTCGCTCGGCCTCGCCCATCACCGTGTTGATCGCCATCATGCCGGACAATCCGCCCGAAATTAACATCGCAATCATGATGATCCGCGTCGGCGAAATACCGGCATACAATGCGGCAGGTTCGCTGTGTCCGTAAGCTCGGATTGCGTACCCTAAGCGCGTGCGCCAGATCAAAAGCCAGACGGCGAAACACGAAACCAAAGCGAAGAAGAATGTCACATTGGCAGGGGCGCCGCGGAACGCGGGTTTCTCGCCAAAGCTGAACATGTCCTGAAACGTCGGCAGGTGCGTACTCGCCGCAAACTTAGCTGTCGCCGGGTCCATAGCGCCGGGAGGCTTCAGAACCTCAACCAGCAGATAGACAAGCAAAGATCCCGCAATAAAGTTGAACATGATCGTCGTGATTACGATGTGGCTGCCGCGCTTGGCCTGCAGATACGCCGGGATTGCAGCCCATGCCGCACCGAACAATGCCCCGCCAATCAAGGCAACCGGAAGGGCCACACTCCAGTGAGGGAACGGGATAAATAGACAAACAAGTGCCACCCCGACACCACCAAGCATCGCCTGGCCCTCGCCGCCAATATTGAACATTCGCGCGTGAAAGGCGACCGACACCGCAAGACCGGTGAAGATGAAATTCGTTGTATAATAAAGGGTATAGCCCCAGCCATACGACGAGCCCAACGCGCCCGTGACCATCGTATTCAGTGCGGCCATCGGGTCTTCCCCAATGGCAACGATCACGCCGGCCGAGATCAGAAACGCAATCGCAATAGAGATCAGCGGAATCAGGAGGGCATCCGCCCACTTTGGCATCACGTCCATCGATCTACCTTCCCTGTCCGGGGTTGCCGACGCGCATCGCGCCGGCAGGAGACTGCGCCAAAGGCGACGTCCCGGTATCCGTCACGCCTGCCATCAAAAGTCCAAGCTCGCGCTCGTCGGTCTGGCCCGCAATCCGTTCACCCATGATCTGACCGTCGAACATCACGATGATCCGGTCGGCCAGCGACATGATCTCATCAAGCTCAACCGACACCAGCAAAATTGCTTTGCCGCGATCGCGCAAAGCGACAAGCTGCTGGTGAATGAATTCGATCGCACCAATATCGACACCGCGCGTTGGCTGCCCGACAAGCAGCAACTCAGGGTTGCGTTCAATTTCGCGCGCCAGCACAATCTTCTGCTGGTTCCCGCCCGAGAAATTCTTCGCCGTCAGAGAAGGTATAGGCGGGCGCACGTCAAAACGCTCCATCTTGCCCACCGTGTCCTTACGGATCGCGCGGTTATCCATAAGCCAGCGGTTTTTCTGATATTCAGGCGCGTTGTGATAGCCAAATGCGACGTTTTCCCAAGCATGGAAATCAAGGATCAATCCCTCGCGCTGGCGATCCTCCGGCACATGAGCAATTCCCTTTTCGCGCCGCGATTGTCCATCCGACTTGCGCCCCGTCAGGTCAATCGGCTCACCGTTGAGATGCACCTTCCCCTTGGCACGCCGATAGCCGCCAAGGACTTCCAAAAGCTCGGACTGTCCATTGCCTGCGACGCCTGCAATACCGACAATCTCGCCGCCGCAGACGCTAAGCGAAACGCCCTTTAGCCGCTCAACGCCGCTGTCGTCCTTCACGCGCAGGTTCTCGACTTCCAAGACCTTTGCATAGGGCGTCGCTGGCAATTTTACAACGTTTAACAATACCTTACGACCGACCATCAGTTCGGCCAGTTCCTCGGGCGATGTATTTCTCGTCTTAACCGTCGCCGTCATTTCACCGCGTCGCATCACGCTGACCGTATCGGTCACATTCATGATCTCGCGCAGCTTGTGTGTGATCAGGATGATCGTCTTACCTTCGTCCTTCAGACCCTTCAGGATCCGGAACAAATGGTCGGCCTCAGACGGTGTCAAAACCCCGGTGGGCTCGTCCAAAATCAAAATCTCAGCCTTGCGGTAAAGCGCCTTCAGGATCTCAACACGCTGCTGCATGCCAACCCCAATATCCTCGATCTTCTTATCGGGATCGACGTTCAATTCGTATTCGGCGGCCAGTTCCGTCAAAAGCTTCCGCGCCTTCGACAAGGACGGCATCAATCGCGCGCCTTCTTCCGCGCCAAGAACCACGTTCTCCAGCACGGTAAAATTCTCAACCAGCTTGAAATGCTGGAACACCATCCCGATGCCAGCACCAATCGCGGCCTGACTGTCAGGGATTGTCGTTTCTTTTCCGTTTATGAAAATCTGACCCGAGTCAGCTTTGTAAAACCCATAAAGGATCGACATCAATGTGGACTTGCCCGCACCGTTTTCGCCAATGATCCCGTGGATTGTTCCGGGCATCACCCGGATCGCAATATCTTTATTGGCCTGCACAGGCCCAAAGGCTTTCGAGATACCTTTGAGTTCAATGGCAGGGGCGGCCACGCTGGCCGCCCCCCCGTTTGATGTCGTTTCCGACATCAGAATTCAAGCGCCGGGCAGCTGTCGTCCGACATGTAGTCGTGAACCATCATTTCGCCCGAAACGATCTTATCGGCAGCGGCGTAAACTTGAGCCAGCATGTCGTAAGACACGATTGCTTCGTTGTTCTCGTCCAAAGCGACGCCCACGCCGTAATTCGCAAGACCCATCACGTTGAAGCCGGTCTCAAGGTCAGTCCCTTGGGTCAGTGCATCGTAAACCGCAACGTCCACGCGCTTCAGCATCGATGTCAGAACCGATCCCGGGTGCAGATAGTTCTGGTTGCTGTCGACACCGATTGAGAAGATGCCCTCATCGGCTGCGACCTGAAGAACACCAACGCCGGTACCACCAGCGGCTGCGTACACGATGTCAGCGCCCTGGCTGATCTGTGCTTTCGTCAGTTCGCCGCCCTTAACCGGGTCGTTCCAAGCCGCAGGCGTGGTGCCCGTCATGTTCGCCACGACGTTCGCATCGGGGTTCGCCGCCAAAACGCCCTGGGCATAGCCGCAGGCGAATTTGCGGATCAGCGGAATGTCCATGCCGCCGATGAAGCCGACAGTGTTCGTCTCGGTTTTCAGACCAGCCATCATGCCAACAAGAAACGAGCCTTCATGCTCGTTAAAGACCACCGAACGTACGTTTGGTTGATCAACGACCATATCGATGATCGCAAACTTCGTGTCCGGATAGTCAGGTGCGACTTCGCCCAGAACCGAACCAAAGGCAAAGCCAGTCATGATGACAGGGTTCGCACCAGCTTCTGCGAAACGACGAAGCGCCTGCTCGCGCTGTGCTTCCGACGTCAGTTCGATCTCGCGGAACGAGTCGCCTGTTTCTGCAGCCCAGCGCTGCGCGCCTGCGAAAGCTGCTTCGTTAAAGGATTTGTCGAACTTGCCGCCAAGGTCGAAAATAAGTGCAGGCTCGGCTGCTGCAGTGCCGGCGGACAACGCTAAGACGGCGCTTGCGCCAAGAAGTCTCTGCATAACGGTCATAAGGTATCTCCCAAGTTAGTCGTTTTATAAACGCCAAAGGCGGGCAAACCGCCCTTCACGTCCGAATTCGTCTGATCATTGTCAGATCATTTCCGATTAAGGCCGCAGACGCTTGGGAGGGTCAATAGGAGTCTTGGGGGTTCCTATGCGACCAGCCCCCCGAAATGACGCAAAGTCATGCGGGTAGAAGCGTTTTGCTCATCACAGCGGCATCAATCGCATCACCGTCAGGAATGACATAGTAGCCACGTCGCACGCGGTCCTCGGCGTATCCTGCCGATGCATACAAGGCGCGCGCGGCCGCATTGGTTGCGGCCACTTCCAGAAAGGCGCGCGCCGCACCTTTTTGGACCGCTTGAGCTTCAAACGCTGCAAGGCAGGCGCGCGCGTGCCCACGGCGCCGTGCCTCCGGGTCCACGGCAAGCGTCAAAAGTTCTGCCTCATCAACGATGACCCGTCCCAGGGCGAAACCCGCCCCACTTAGCGCAAGCACAGATCCAGGATCCGACAGGAAGCCTTTGAAGGTCTCTGCAGACCAGGGGCGCGGCACGAGCATCGCACGGGCGTGGATGCGGGCAAGGCCGTCGGGCGTCATGGCAAAATGACAGGCTGCGGATCCGAGGCTGGTGCTGCATCCGCTGCGCGGACGTAGAGCGGGGCAGGAGCAGCGATATCGCCTCCACGGCTCAGTTTTTCCAGAGCAATGCGGGCGATGATTTCGGGCGCGCGCGGCCAGTCGATTTCTGATGTGTTGAACGGGTAGGGACCGGGGACGCCATCACCGAAGCCCAGCGACAGGTGCTCGGCGTAAGGGCCCAGGAATTCAGATCCAGGCGGCGGCGCGGGAAAGTCCAGGTCACTCCAAAGATGATCGCCGCCAAGGACACGCGGGTTTCCCACCGGATGCCCGCCCGAAAAAGATTGAACGTAAAATGTGTCACGTGGACCGCCCAATGTGACAATTTGCTGACGAGGGCCGGGACGAGACGCCGGGCCGCGC
>NZ_CALJXO010000064.1:0-10341 GCF_937988555.1 uncultured Boseongicola sp.
CGGTTCATTCGGTTCTCTTCAACTCAGTTGCACAAAGCTTGGCGTGAAACCTGAGCTTGCCAACACCGGAAGTGGGGACAATCTCTCAGAAGAAACCTACCTCTTTGATGTCGATTTGGGCGTCATGTTCGCGGCCAAAAGCAACAATTCCAATGGATTTGAGGCTACTTGCACGCGGTACATTTCTAAGCAGCCTGCCGGAGGGTTCAAAGGCTGTGAACGGCAATCGGACCTCAGTCCAATCTTGCGCCACTTCGAAACCGGCCTGGTAATATTGCCAGGGAAGCATTGTTCCACGCGTGCGAAGATGAACGAAATACCTTTGATCATTGCCACGCACCAATAGGCGCACACCCGAGGAACCCTCAGGAGCAGCATTGGGTAATTCCATTCGAATTTGGATGAATCCACCGTTGTTTTCGGTGCTCACCTTCCCGGTCATGTGCGCATAGAGATCGCCGTTTTCGCTTACGAAGGTAGCCTGCCCAGTGGACACGCCGCCCATGACTCGGTCAGTGAAAAAACTCCACCGGGCCTCCGGTTGGAACTCAAAATTCTCTACCATAATATCCTCAGCTAAGGCGGCCACGGGCGCAAGGAGCATCAGGAACGCAAAGGCAGATAGATTTAAGACAAAGCGCATGATTGGATGCTCATCCTGAAGCAGGATCATTCACTTGGGTATTGAATTGAACGATGTCGAGACACAGTAGGACAAATATCTTCATGCGGACCTACATCTCCTCTTGGTTCGCACTTTAACATCTCGATGTCCCAAATTGCAGGTATCCGATAGCGTCCAGTTTTCATGACAGAAAATGATGTTGTTCGTTCAGTCGACCTGACTGCCCCTGAGCCCTCAACAACCACGCCTGCATCGTCCTGCCGACTTTTCAATATGTTCTCGCGTCTTGAATAACGGATAACAGATACCATTTATTGAATGTGTTGCCGCTGGGTGTGGCTTTTTTAGAGAGTATTGATGGGTCTGTCCCGGTCCATCTTTTGCAGCGGCAGCACGATACCACCTGCACATGCACCGGACCTATCTTGACCATTAGAAGACAGATGGCAAGTCAACGAAGGCGTAAAATCCTGCCACTAGGGCGGAGTAAAAGTAGGCCAGTTTGTGCGCGCGCCTTGGAGCGTGATGCCCTCAAGTAGCAAACACATTCCATGGCGCCCCTCTCGGCAGCATCCTGTGGATGCGCCTGCCGGGCAATGGATGGTGTCTACTTCCGACCTCGAATGGCTGAGGAAAAACAATGTGTTCTGGTGCTAGTCGGGGCGGATGAATGGGGTCTCAGCCGCAAAACCGGCCTCGTCATGGCGTTCAAGCTGATGATGTCAGCGCGGACGAAATGGCGCAAACTTGACGGGGCAAACCGAATGACCGAGATCATTGAAGGGGTTGAGTTCAAGGACGGGATCAAGCAACTTCAAAACGCCGCCTGATCAAGCCGTCACCAACTTTCGGGCATAGCTCGTTTCGCAAGCTGGGTATGCAGAGCGTATTAGATTTGGGAAGGGCAGCCATTGGTGTCTATTGCCGCGAAAGTTAGCTTTGATTCCCATTTCCGAATTTCCGCAATGCGGCCAAAGTCCAGTTTAGAAAAAATGGCGTCCGAAATGCAAATCAGTCCCTCAGATCGACGCCGCTAGCAATTCTTGCGAATAGGGGTGGCTTGCTTGCGCCTTTCGTAGCGCTTCAACCTCCATGATCTCTACAATCTCACCATCTTTCATAACGGCCAATTGTTCACACATATGCCCCACGACGGACAAGTCATGAGAGACCATTATATAGGTCAATCCGTGTTCCGTTCGCAAATCGGTCAGCAGGTTGAGGATCTCTGCTTGGACCGATACATCAAGTGCTGAGGTTGGCTCATCTAACAGCAGGATGCTGGGTTTCGGAGCCAAAGCGCGGGCGATAGCGACGCGTTGCCTTTGGCCGCCCGACAGTTGATGTGGATAGCGAAAGCGAAATTTTCCGCCGAGACCGACATCATCCAGCAGCTTCACAACGCGGGCGTCAATATCGCGAAACCCGTGTAGATAGAGTGTCTCTCCCAATACTTGATCCACGGAATGGCGCGGGTGCAGCGACGCATAAGGGTCCTGAAATACCATCTGGACGACTTTGTAGAAGGACTTTTGGCGCGTCTTGTCGACGGGTTTCGTGTCGACGGAAATCGCGCCAGACCAGTTCGGGGTGAGCCCCATCACCGCGCGCAGGATGGTGGACTTTCCGGACCCGCTTTCGCCGACTAGACCAAAACTGGCACCGCGATTTACATTGAAGCTGGCGTTTCTCACCGCGTCAACACGGTCACGTCCGTTCCCGAACCAAACGCTCAAATTATCCACGTTTAACATACTCACAGGCGCGCACTCACACTTGGGGCTTCGGACCATGCTGGATCGCGGCTCAGCACTTGCAGTTTGTCACATGGAGCATCCAGACGGGGCAAAGAATTGAGTAGTCCGCGCGTATAGGGATGCTGCGCATCGTGCAGCTTGTCAGCGTCGCAAACCTCAACAATGCGACCCGAGTACATGATCAGCACACGATCGCAAAAGTCAGCAACAAGATTCAGATCGTGACTGATGAAAATTAGCCCCATGCCTCGATCCGTGACCAGCTTGTCAATGATTGATAGAACTTGCCGCTGGACTGAGACGTCCAAAGCAGAGGTCGGTTCATCCGCGATAAGGATTTCGGGGTTTGGGATCAGCATCATTGCAATCATAATACGTTGACCCATTCCACCCGACATTTCGTGCGGATAAGCGCGCATGACGCGTTCCGGATCCCGGATTGAGACCGCTTCAAGCATCTCCAGCGACTTAGCGTAGGCCTCTGATTTTCTCGCTTTGTTGTGTAGACGGTAGGCCTCGATGATCTGCTGGCCGATAGTCATTACCGGGTTCAGAGAGAACTTAGGGTCCTGCATGACCATGGAGATCCGTTGGCCGCGTACGTCGCGCATTTGGCGCTCAGACTTCAGCATCAGATCGTCACCTTCCAGCGAGATCTGGTCGGCGGTCACGATCCCCGGAGGACGGATCAGGCGTAGGATGGCGCGGCCTGTCATTGACTTGCCGGACCCACTCTCGCCCACAATACCAAGCCGTTCGCGCCCCAAAGTAAATGACACGCCTCGCACTGCGTCAAAGACGCCTTGGCGTGATGGGAATTTCACCCAAAGGTTTTCGACATCCAACAACGTCACTTCTCACTATCCTTCGGGTCAAGCACGTCACGAAGCCCGTCACCGAGCAAGTTGAAGGCCAAAGAAACTGTGAAGATTGCCATGCCGGGCATTGTGGCAACCCACCAATGATCGAGAATGAACCTGCGCCCCTCAGAAATCATCGCACCCCATTCCGGGCTGGGCGGTTGCGCGCCAAGGCCCAGAAAACCCAGACCTGCGGCTGCAAGAATTATACCCGCCATATCAAGCGTCACACGCACGATCAAAGACGAGATGCACAGCGGCCAGATATGTTTGGTGATGATGCGCATCGCGCCGGCACCTTGTAACTGAATAGCGCTGATATAGTCCGAGGATCGTATCGTTAAGGTCTCTGCTCGTGCGATACGGGCATAGGGTGGCCATGCGGTCAGAGAGATTGCGAGAACAGCATTTTCGATTCCTGCGCCCAAGGCTGCTACAAAAGCCAATGCCAAAACAAGGCGCGGAAAGGCCAGAAATATATCCGTGATCCGCATGAGCACTTGATCGGTCCAGCCACCAACATAGCCCGCGACAGTCCCTACCAGAAGGCCCGATATGGGGGCGATCAGGGCGACTAAAGCGACGATATAAAGCGTGATGCGAGAGCCATAGATCAGGCGGCTGAGTATATCACGACCAAGGCTGTCAGTGCCAAAAGCATGCCCGTCAGACCACAGAGGTTGCAGGCGGTTGGCAAGATCTTGGGCAAAGGGGTCATGTGGGGCAAGCAACGGTGCTGCAAAGGCGGTCAGCAGCAGAAGGATCAAGATCCACAACCCGACCATCGCCATCGTATTTCCGCGAAACGAAAGCCAGCCTTGATAAAGAGTCGATAGTTTTGCATGCCGCCGAGAGGTCGGTGTGTCGGTTAGTAACCAAGCACGCCATGTTTGGATATCCACCATCTACTTCGCCCTTGGATCGAAGAATTTGTAGAGCAGATCTGAGAAGATATTGAGTAGGATGAAGATCAGACCAACCACGACAGTTCCGCCCATCACAGCGTTCATATCGGCAGACAGTAGCGCTGTAGTGATATAGCTACCGATGCCAGGCCAGCTGAATATAATCTCGGTCAGCACAGACCCTTCAAGCAAGTTCGCATAACTGAGCGCGATCACGGTGATCAGCTGAACGCGAATGTTCTTGAACGCATGACGCCAGATCACGGCGCTTTCCGACATGCCTTTGACGCGTGCAGTTGTGATGTACTCGGCGCTCAATTGTTCCAGCATAAATGACCGCGTCATGCGGCTGATATATGCGAGACTATAATAACCCAGAAGGGATGCAGGCAGCACTATGTGACTTAGCGCGTCTTTGAAGACCAGCCAGTTTCGGTCGAGGATACTATCGACAAGGATCATGCCCGTCACTGAGGGCACGATATCGACATAGAAAATTCCGACGCGGCCCGGGCCACCGACCCAACCCAAAATTCCATAGAAAATCAAAAGGCCCATCAGGCCTAACCAAAAGATTGGCATCGAATAGCCGACCAGAGCGATGACCCTTGCGACCTGATCGATCCACGATCCGCGCTTGACGGCGGCAACAACGCCTAATGGCACACCGAGCACGATCCCGGCGAAAACGCCTATTGAGGCAAGCTCCAAAGTCGCAGGAAACACCCGCGCAATGTCTTGAGAGACAGGGCGGGCAGTCAGCAAGGACTTGCCAAAATCACCATGGATGACGTCCCAGACGTAATAGGCAAACTGAACGATGATCGGCCGGTCCAGTCCGAGTTGCTCATAGGCTGCGTCATAGGTTGATTTAGAGGCCTGCTCGCCGACAATCGCCAAAACCGGATCAATCGGCATTACCCGTCCGATGATAAATGTCACGAACATCAGGCCAAGCATGGTCACTATGATCGAGCCAAGCGTCAGAAACGTGGTTCTGATCCAAAGCTCAAGAGGCGCCTTACGGCGCCCCTCGCTATTGTTTTCTGCCAATGCCATTTACTTGGTAACGGGCCAGTAAGATACGGCTGTAATCGCACCGCCCAGATTGAGGTTCTGGACCGCTTCATTGCGGCCTGTCTGCTCGATTTTTTGGAATAGGATTGCAAATGGCGCGATGTCACGAAATTCGGCTTGAATGTCCGCATACATCTGTGCGCGTGTGTCCCGGTCGCCTTCGACAACAGCCGCTTCGACTTTGGCCGTCAGGCCACCGGTGTCCCAAGCATTCCGCCAAGCCAGAAGGCCCGTCGCTCCAGCTTCGTCAGTATTGTCGGGGTTAAACGCAAATGTGCCGGCATTAGTGTGTGGATCCGGATAGTCCGGTCCCCAGGCACCCATATACATATCCAGTTCCCGTGCCCGGTAACGGCCCAGAATGGCCTTGGCGGTCCCCACTGTGATGTTCAGCGTAATGCCTGCCTGCGCAAACGTGTTTTGCAACGACTGAGCGATCTCAATTCGCTCTTGTGCTTCACGCACGCCGACTTCAATCTCGAACGGGCCAACGCCGGCAGATGCCAGCAATTCCTTGGCCTTTTCGACATTCAGGCTGAACGGATTCTCATCCACAGCACCCAGATAGGTGCGTGGCAAGAAGTTCTGATGGATCGTGTACTGACCGTTGAGAAAACTGTTCTGCATACCTTCATAGTCGACCAGATATTTGATCGCTTGGCGCACTTCGGGTTTGGACAGAATTTCGTGCTTCTGGTTGACCGAAATATACATCAATCGGCCACGTAATTCGTCATCGATGGCCACGCCGTCTGCACTGCGCGCACCAGCGATATCTTCGGGGTTCAGGTTACGTGCGACGTCAATGTCACCGCGTTCCAGCATCAGACGTTGGGTCGCGCTTTCTTGCACATGGCGTACAATCACACGTTCCATTGCTGGTGCACCGCCATAATAGTCAGGATTGCTGACCAATGTGACGCTTTCGTTCGGTTTCCAGCCTTGCAGCACGTAAGGACCGGAGCCGGCAGAGTTTGTCGCGAGCCATGCATTGCCCAGATCGCCGTCGACTTCATTGGCCATCGCCACTTCCTTGTCGACGATACCGCCGATCGTGGCGGTGAGGCAGTTCAATACAAAGGACGTGGCATAACGCTTGTCCGTCGTAATGCGAAGGGTATTGCCCTCGGCCACGATAGTGTCACCGACATTCTCGGCAGTGAAGCCGAATTGTGTCAGAATGAAAGATGGAGTTTTGTTCAACGTGACGACGCGGCGCAGCGAAAACTCGGCATCTTCAGCGCGCACCGGGTTGCCCGAATGGAATTTGACGCCTTCACGCATGGTGAAAGTGATGGTGCGGCCATCCTCGCTTACTGTCCAGCTTTCGGCGAGATCGGGTTGATAGCCCGCATCCAAGTTCAACGGGTCAAAGTTGACCAGTTTGTTATAGATGTTGCGGCTGACATCAGAGCCTGCGAATTCAAAGCTTTGTGCAGGATCAATTGTGGTGATGTCGTCAATCCGGTTGGCGATCACCAGCATGTTTGCGGGCGTTTCGGCGATGGCGGCAACGGAGGTTAATCCGACCGCAAGGCTGATGGCCGCTGTAGATAGTAAGCGGTTAAAAGCATTCATAATTCTTTACCTCTCCTGTTTGGTTTTCCATAATGTCGAGCGTGCTTGGCTAGGTTAGGACCCCCAGGTTTTTTCGAGCACGCGCAACCAGTTTCCGTGGCACAGCTTGGTCATCAACGCATCGTCGTACCCGTGCTTTGCCATGGCCTGTCTCAAATTAGGCAGATCAGCGACGGTCGTCACATCCTCCGGTACAATCGCCCCATCATAATCAGAGCCCAGACCGACACGATCCTCGCCCAGATGCTCAATTAGATAATCCAAATGCCGCAACATTTGGTTCAGCGGCACATCGGCGATCATCCGCCCATCTTCGCGTAGGAACGCCACTGCAAAATTCAGGCCTACCATGCCGTCGCTATCTTTGATCGCCGCCAGTTGGTCATCCGTCAGATTTCGCGAATGCGGGCAGATGCCGTGGGCATTGGAGTGCGTGGCCACCAGCGGCTTGGTGGAATGTCGAGCAACGTCCCAGAATCCGACGGCATTCAGGTGTGACAAGTCGATCATCACTCCAAGCTCATCGCACCGCTTGACCAGTCGTAGGCCATGATCCGTCAGGCCGGGGCCGATATCGGGATCGCTGGGATACCGGAACGGCACGCCATGGCCAAAGATGGTCGGGCGGCTCCAGACCGGGCCAATGGATCGCAGCCCCGCTTGATACAGCACTTCAAGCGTGTGCAGATCCGGGTCAATAGCCTCGGCGCCTTCAATGTGGAAGATTGCCGCAATCTGACCAGCGGCCAGTGCCGCGCGGATATCAGCAACGCTGCGGCAGACTTTCAATGCGCCCTTGTTTTCCAGATCAAAAAGGATCGCCGCGATCGACATGGCAGTTGGTAGTGCGTCTTCCCAATCGATGACATCAGGCAATGGCAAGTCGTAGGTTGGCTTTGCCATCTCTTCCATTTTGAACGCATTGTCCAACGGCGACGGGATATAAACCGCGAAGAAGCCGCCACCAAACCCGCCGGCCGTCGCTTTGATCGCATCCAATGCACCGTCACGCCCGCTGACAAAGCTCTCCGACGCTGACAGACCGCCTGCACGATAGAGCTGCAGCAGCACGTCATTATGACCATCAAATATTATAGGCGTGGTGGCAGCGTTCAATACAGTCCCCGGATTTTTTGTTAACGCAACAGTACCGAATTTTATTTCATGGACGAGTCGAAACTCTATGAGTTATACGCATATTCCTATGTGGTTTCTGCAAGAGGGCTATAATGGCGCGCAAATCGTGGCACAGCTTGCCCGAATATCAGGCCCTTCGTGCATTGATGCAGGGCGGAACAACAACGTCTGCAGCCGAACGGCTGGGTTTGTCGCAATCCGCCATAAGCCGCTCGATCGGCAGCCTTGAAGCGCGCACAGGTCTCAACTTGTTCGAACGTGAAGCCGGTCGATTGCGCCCAACGAGAGAAGCCGTTCGGCTGAACCACCGTCTAGACCCGTTGTTCGAGGCGCTCGACAGGATTGATGGCCCTGCCCAACCGGTGCCTGAGACCCTTCGCCTGATTGCGCCACCCACTTACGCTCATCGCTTCCTTGTAAGCCAAATCGCCAGTTTCCTAGCAATCAACCCGCATTTCTTTGTCAGCCTTGAAGTGAGCACCTCGGATGAGGTTACCCGTGGCATACTAGATGATCGTTTCGATTTGGGCCTGACGGGAATCGAACTGGCAAGGTCTGGCGTCAAATCCCTAGCCTATCGCGTGTCATCGGCGGTGTGCGTCATGACCGCAGACCACCCGCTTGCGCAACGAGACGAAGTGCATCCGATTGACCTGCATAATCAACCCTTTGTCGCGATTTCAAAACGCCATGCTCGTCGCAGTCAGCTTGATAGGATACTCAATCAAGAACGCAGTAAACCGCGTATCATGGCAGAAGTTTCAACGTCATTCGCGGCTGTCGATCTGGCCAAAGAAGGGCTGGGAATAGCGGTCGTCAATCCGTTTCCGGTATTCCACTATCGCTCAGGTGAACTTGCTTTTCGCCACTTTGTCTCCCCGATCGAATACCGTAGCTATTTCGTGATGTCAGATGAACGGCCACTCCCGCGTGTCGCACGCGCATTTGTCCGACATCTCAGGCTGCACACGCCTTCCGATCCACATTCAAAAAAGGTCGACGCAATTGCATAGAGCCGCTCTCATCGCTGCAAGCAGCGACTACCGGGCGGTGTGCGGCAACGCGGGACAAATAAAAACACCAACCGCTTGCTGCGACAGTACTTCCTAACAGGCACGAATTTGTCGATAAATAGTCAAGCTAAGCGGAGTGCCGTTGCAAGACAGCTCAACAAACGACCTCGAAAGACGCTGGGATACGAAACCCCCGCAGGGCGTTCTAATGCAGGTGTTGCGTCGACCGGTTGATCCCGCCGGACGAAGTGGGCATTGAGTCAAGCCGATACGTCATCACACAAATCATCCTCACCCAAATTGCCTCATATTGTCTGGGGGTCCAAAGAGTTGGCACTCCCAAAATCGCACCTGCACACGCTCTCACCCTGGCTCGTCCTATCCCGTCACAACACCGTCCCCCACCACGATCTCGCGACGGCAAAGTGTTGCGATCTTCTCGTCATGCGTCGAGATCAGGAAGGTCGTGCCTTCCTCGTGATTGATCTCCGCGATCAGTTCCATCACCTGCATCGCAGAGGCGCGGTCGAGGTTACCGGTCGGCTCGTCGGCGAGCACGAGTTCGGGGGAGTTCATCAGAGACCGCGCGACAGCGACGCGTTGTTTCTGCCCGCCCGAAAGATTGGTCGTGGGAAAGTCGATCCGGTCGGCCAGCCCCATGCGCACCAGCAGTGCGCGCGCACGAGCACGGGCAGCCGGCGTCTCGTGTCCCGCTCGGATGGCGGTGGGAAAGACTACGTTTTCGAGGGCCGTGAAGTCGGGCAGCAAGTTGTGAAACTGGAACACGAAGCCGATGTGGAGATTGCGAAAATCCGTCAGCGTGGCGTCATCGCCGGCGATCATGTCCTGGCCGAGCATCTCGTAACTGCCCGATGTTGGCTTCATCAGCGTTCCGAGAATCGTCAGAAGCGTGCTCTTGCCCGAACCCGATGGGCCCAGCAAAGCGGCCATCTCTCCGGTCTCAAGCTTCAGGGACAGACCTCGCAGCACGCGTGTTGCCACCTCGCCCGTACCGTATGTCTGAACCAGGTCGCGCACCTCCAGAAGCTTGCTCATTGTCCAATCGCCGTGACCGGATCGACCCGCGCAGCTGAGCGTGCCGGTAGTATCGAGGCGAGGATGGCGCCACCTACAGTCAGGGTGATGGCGAGGCCATAGGAGCCCTGAGTTATGTCCATCGGCAACATTCCCGGCTCGAACGCATCCCGCGAGGGGAAGGGTAGAAGCGCAAGGTATCCCAGTGCCGCCCCCATGAGCCCTCCCATCAGTCCGATCAAAGCCCCTTGCGTGACGAAGACGAAGACGACAAAGCTGCGCGGGGCCCCCATCGCTCGCATGATTCCGATCTCAGGGCGACGTCGATAGGTGGACAGCAACAACGCCGAGGCA